>DATMLR010000398.1:0-16886 GCA_035570015.1 Puia sp. | reverse complement strand
CGGGCAGACGGTAAGGCTCTGGGATAGAGACCGGACTGTCATCGGCGTGATCAGGGATGTGATCGTAACCTCACCATACGAACCGGTAAAGCAGGCCATTTACTATTTGGCGAATGCCAATACATTTTTAAATATACGGATCAATCCGACAATGGGTATTCATGCCGCGATGGAGAAGATTGAGCGGATTTGTAAGGCGTATGCGCCGAAGGTCCCTTTTGTCTTCAATTTTGCCGATGAGCGGTATGCACAGAAGTTCGGGGCAGAGGAAAGGGTCGGGAAGCTGGCGGGCTTCTTTGCCATCCTGGCCATCTTCATCAGCTGTCTGGGCTTATTCGCGATGGCTGCGTACATGGCAGAGCAGCGCAATAAAGAAATCGGTGTCCGCAAAGTTCTAGGGGCCTCGGTTTTCGGCCTGTGGCGTTTGATGTCTAAGGAGTTTGTGAGGTTGGTGTTTATCTCCGTTGGCATAGCTATACCTCTTGCCTATTACTTTATGCATGGCTGGCTGCAGAATTATAATTATCGTACCGGGCTGTCCTGGTGGATTTTTGCGTTGGCGGCGCTGGGGGCCGTTTTGATCACTTTATTGACGGTAAGCTATCAAAGTATAAAAGCGGCACTGATGAACCCGGTAAAAAGCCTGAGATCAGACTAACCTCCGGATCAGGTGTTGAAGACATTATCAAACACAGGGCGCATTACCGGATCGAGGAAGGGCAGCGGCTCGTGAACTTACCTTAGCAAAAGAAAGTCGACTTTTTCATAAAATATGTAATAAAAGAAAAGTTTACGCTTTTTTGCCTACTCTTTTTAAGGTTTTCGGCTTTGCCTTATCCAGCTTCTTCCAGCGGAGCTGGTTTTCCGCGTGTTGCTGCCTACAAAATATCTATCGCATTGTATTACTCGTATCAACACCGTAGTGACGCTGTAAGCTCCTCTTATTTTCGGCCTACCGGAGATTAGAATCCCCGGTTTTTAATTGGGAATTGAACCTACTATTGATCTGAAAATGAGGAGATTAAGACGTACTTGAAAAAGGACTGATCAAATATCTAACTTTAAAATACCTAAATAAATGACTGAAAGACAATAGAAAAGGGCTGCTCAAAAAGCGGCCCTTCTTTTATGTAGCGCGATCGGGATTTGAACCCGAGACCTCAGGGTTATGAATCCTGTGCTCTAACCAACTGAGCTATCGCGCCGGGTGTTTCGACCCAGAGGATGGAAACGGGTTGCAAATGTAGAGAAAATTGGGGGAAAATAAAAAGGCCCTCTGTGGAAACAGAAGGCCGTCTAACGATTGCTTGCCATATGAAAAATCTTTGAAAGATCGATGTTTATTGCTTGTCAGCGGCACAAAGATAAAAACTGAAAAAGCATCGGAATAATACCAAATGGTTAAAAAAGGGCGATACGCTAAATCGGTTTATTTCCTATGTCTCAGTTGCTTTGTTTCTGGATGCAAGATCGTGTTTTCCGATGAAAAAAGCAAAGTATTTTTGGGAGTTTTTGGATTTTTTTTCCACATGGACTTGTAAAATTTGTATAGTATTATTTTTAATGTGTTTATCGTGGTCTTTAAGGCCCATTTTTGGCTTATTTCGGCCTCATATTCGCATATTTAAATAAAGCAATAAATAAATTAATATTAATTGTAATTTGTTCGCATGGCGGAGCGCGGCGAGGGAGGAGTTAGGACCGGCCGGGATATTGGCCAAGTGCATGTTCGAGGCAGTCCATTGCCTTATTGAGGTCGCCGGAATTAAGGACGTAGGCGAGTCGAACTTCCTTTTTGCCGAGACCGGGGGTACCGTAGAAGCCGCCTGCGGGGGCGAGCATGACCGTCGAATTTCGATAGGCGAAACATTCGAGCAGCCATTGGCAGAAGGTATCGGTATCGTCTACCGGAAGGCTGGCCATTGCGTAGAAGGCGCCGCCGGGGTTGGGGCAGTAGACGCCGGGGATGCGGTTGAGGCGGCCGACGAGGGTATCCCTTCTCTTCAGGTATTCGGCCTTGGTAGCGTCGAAGTAGTCCGCCGGGAGGTCGGTGGCAGCCTCGCCAAGGATCTGGGCGAAGGATGGGGGGCTCAGTCTTGCCTGCGCGAATTTCATGGCCGTGTCGAGGACGGACTGGTTGCGGGTGACGAGGGCGCCGATGCGGCCGCCGCAGGCGCTGTATCGTTTGGAGATTGTATCCATCATCAGCACGTTCATCTCCGCTCCGCGGAGGTTCATGGCGCTGGTATGGGTCCCGCTGTAGCAGAAGTCGCGGTAGGCTTCGTCGGAGAAAAGGTAGAGGCCGCGTCGGATGACGAGTTCCCTGAGGCTTTCCATCTCTTCATGGCTGTAGAGGTAGCCGGTGGGGTTGTTTGGGTTACAGATCACGATCCCCTTTGTGCGGGGGGTGATGAGCGTTTCAAATTCGGAGATGGGCGGGAGGGCGAATCCGGTTTCTATATACGAGGTAATAGGTTTCACGATTACGCCGGCGGCGACTGCAAATCCATTGTAGTTGGCGTAAAAAGGCTCGGGGATGATGACTTCGTCACCGGGGTCGAGGCAGCTCATGAATCCAAACAGGATAGCTTCGGAGCCGCCGGTGGTGATGATGATCTGGTTGTAGTCGACGTCGATCCCTACTCGCTTGTAGTATGCAGCGAGTTTGCGGCGGTAGCTTTCGTTCCCGGCGCTATGGCTGTATTCGAGGACTTTAAAATCGAAGTGGCGGACAGCGTCGAGGGCCATCGCGGGCGTCTCGATATCGGGTTGGCCGATGTTGAGATGATAGACCTTGATCCCTTTCTTTTTAGCGGCCTCTGCGTAGGGCACGAGTTTCCGGATCGGCGATGCCGGCATTTGCTGTCCGCGATGACTGATCGATAACATGGCGCAAAAGTAGGAAATAAAAAAGCCCCCGCGAAGGGGGGCCGATAATATGGCTGGTGATTGTTTAGCGGCCGGGTGTGGTGGTCTTGGACGACTGATATTTGGCGTAGGCATCGGCGTTGAGCACTTCGCCGGTGATCTTCAGTGTCACGGGCATATCGACACCGGCCAACTTGATATATATGGCCTTGTTGAAGAGGCCGGAAGCCGCGGCATCGTACTGGGCGGAGATGATATCGCCCTTACCGGCCGCAACGGCGCCTTCCGGCTTATGAGGAGTGGTGCAGTGGCAGGAGGCCACAGCAGACTCGATGATCACCGGAGAATTGCTGATATTGGTAAAGGCAAAATCGTGCGTTACGGGCGTGCCTTGTTTGACTTTTCCAAAATCAAAGGCCAGCTCTTTGAACTTGACAAAGTCCTCAGCCTTCCTTACCGGCGTAGTTTGTGCCGGAGGAGCAGGCGCCGGCGCCGGGGGAGTCTGTGCCGGAGGAGTCTGCGCGAAAACACTGACGGATAAAAGCGCGGCACTGGCGAACAGGGATAACTTTTTCATTTGTGAATTAATTTACTTGTTTTAACAATTGAACAGAGGCGTTCTCGGGAGCAGAGGTCTGCGGTACCTTATACACCTCTCCGGTTATGGTTAAGATCTTTGTCTGATTGGTGTTGTAGATGATCGTGACTGTCTTGGTGAAGGCGCCTTCGGCCATTGCGTTGTAGCCGACCTTGATCTGGGCGACAGCGCCGGGCTGGATCGCATCCCGGCTCCATTCCGGCGTGGTGCAGCCGCAGGAGGCGTGGACGTTATCGAGCCGGAGCGGCGTGCTTCCGGTATTGACGATCTCGAAATTATAGGTTGCGGGGCGACCCTGTGGGATCTTGCCGAAATTGTGGATATTCTCTTTCAACTCCAGCATGTCGGCCGCTCTGGGGAGGGCGGTTCCGTTGGCCGGCAGGGCGGCTGCGGCGGCAGGGGCTTGTGCGGGGTTGGTACCGGTCTGCGCGGAGGCGGAAGTGAACCCGGTTAACGTGGTGATAAATAGTCCGGTAAAAATTGCTAACTTTTTCATAGTTTGGCTTTGCTATTAAGTCTATAAAATTAATCACTTACGGCCAGCTTTTCCAATTAATTTAGGGGATTTTTTTGGGGCGCGGAAAGGGGGGATTTGCTGGGGGAGGTGAATTGGCGGGATTTTTGGGAGGAGAGTACTATTTTTGTCCGGTGAGTTTTGACTTATAATTTATCAATCAATCTAATGGAAAATCTAGCTCCTGGCGAAGTCCTCGATCCGGAAAAATTATCCTTTGACAAGTTCCGGGAGGAAGTCCTGAGGGACTATCGTTCTGCCTGTGAAAGCCGGGAGGCTAGCCTGCTGGGGCGGAAAGAAGTGCTGACGGGCAAGGCGAAATTCGGCATTTTCGGGGATGGGAAAGAGGTGCCCCAGGTGGCTATGGCGAAGTTCTTCCGACCGGGGGACTTCTATGCCGGCTATTACCGGGATCAGACCTTTGCGTTCGCGACGGGGGCCGCGACGATCGAGGAGTTCTTCTCGCAGCTTTATGCCGATCCGGATCCCAGTCATGATCCGCATAGTGCCGGCCGGCAGATGAATTCGCATTTTGCTACTCCTTTTATTGATACGGATGGGCGAACCCTGGACCTGGTGAACCGCAAGAATCTCACGGCGGGTCTGGCGCCGACCGCTGGGCAGCTGCCGAGGGCCTTGGGGCTGGCTTATGCGTCAAAGGCCTTCCGGGAAGTAGCGGTCCTGGAACCTTTCACTGAATTATCGAATAATGGCAATGAGGTTTGCTTTTGCACGATCGGGGATGCCTCCACGAGCGAGGGGCATTTCTGGGAGACGGTGAATGCCGCAGGGGTGTTGCAAGTACCGTTAGCCATTTTCGTTTGGGATGACGGGTATGGGATCTCGGTACCCCGGAAGCTGCAGACGACGAAGGGGTCCATCTCGACGTTGCTGGAGGGTTTTCAAAAAAGAGAAGGAACGAACGGCGTGGATATTTACCGGGTGAAGGCCTGGGATTATGCGGGGATGTGCGAAGTCTTCGAAGCGGGGATCCGTTCGGTTCGGCAGACGCATACACCCGCCGTTTTTCATGTCGAGGAAGTGACACAGCCGCAAGGCCATTCGACGTCCGGTAGTCATGAACGTTACAAGTCGCCGGAGCGGCTGGAATGGGAGCGGGAGTGGGACGGCATCCGGAAAATGAAGGAGTGGCTCATCGAGAATGCGCTGGCCGGCGAAGATGAGCTTAACGACATCGAGACTGCAGCTAAGGATTATGTTCGCGACAGCCGGAACCTGGCCTGGGAGAAATACCAGGAACCGATCCGCGTCCAGGTGGACCGTTCGGTCACCTTGATCCGGGAGATGGCGGAGCGGGCGCCTGATTCGGCGGAAATGCTGGAGCCGCTTGCGAATGCGCTGGCCGCCAACCGGGAGCCCGGACGGAAGGAGGTCCTTGAGACGTTGTATCAGGCCATCGGTTTGCCGGGGGGTGAGGGGAGCAGTCGCGTTGCGAATGATGTCAGCCGGGATGCAGCGGCTTATTACCGGGAACTGTTGAAAGAGAACGAGGCGCTTTACAATACGCACCTATATCACGAGGGTGAGCGCAATATCTTGCGCGTGCCGGCGGTGAGTGCGGAATTTACCGATGATTCGCCGGTGCTCAACGGGTATGAAGTGCTGAACCGGTATTTCGACCGGCTCTTTGCGGAGAACCCGCTGGTGCTGGCCTTTGGCGAGGATCTGGGTCAGATCGGGGATGTGAATCAGGGGTTTGCCGGGCTGCAGATCAAACATGGGGCGAACCGGATTTTCGACACCGGGATCCGGGAGCTGACCATCATGGGGCAGGGGATCGGGATGGCTCTGCGGGGGCTGCGGCCGATCGCAGAAATTCAGTATATCGACTACCTGTTATATGGGCTGCAGCCGCTGAGCGACGATCTGGCTTCTCTGCAATACCGTACAGCGGGCCGGCAGTCGGCTCCGCTGATTGTCCGGACACGTGGGCACCGGCTGGAAGGGATCTGGCATAGCGGTTCGCCGATGGGGCTGATCCTGTCTTCTCTCCGCGGGCTGCATGTCTGTGTGCCGAGGAATATGGTGCAGGCAATCGGGATGTACAATACGCTGCTGGAAGGAGTTGATCCGGCGATCATGATTGAATGTCTGAACGGCTACCGGCTGAAGGAGAAGTTGCCGGAGAATCTGCTGGATTTCAAAGTCCCGCTTGGTATCCCGGAGGTGGTCAGGGAAGGGGAAGACATCACGATCGTCTCTTATGGGTCGACGCTTCGGATCGTGCAGGAGGCGGCACAAGCGCTGGCAGGGTCGGGCATCAGCTGCGAAATAGTGGATATCCAAACGCTGCTGCCTTTCGATATTCACCATGACATCCTGGGCTCGCTGAAGAAAACCAGCCGGATCCTGATCGTGGATGAGGATATGCCGGGCGGAGCGGCGGGGTATATCTTCAATAAAGTGATGGAGGAGCAAGGCGGATATAAATGGTTGGATGCGGCGCCGCGGACGATCACCGGCAAGGCACACCGGCCGGCGTATTCAACGGACGGCGATTATTTCAGCAAACCGAATGTCGAGCAGGTCATGGAGGTCGTGCGGCAAATTATGGCTGAATAACTATTTCAAATTATAGAAGACCTTTTGAACGTCTTCGTCCTGTTCGAGTCGGTCGACGAGTTTCAGGACGTCCTGGGCCTGGTCTTCGGGCAGCTCGACTGTAGTTGTCGGTATCCATTCGTTCTCGGAGCTGATCGGGGTGATGCCTTTTTCTTCCAGAGCTTTTTGCATTTTACCAAAATCATTGAAGTTGACGCGCAGGACGATGACGGATTCGCCGTGCTCGCCGGTCCCTTCGCCCATTTCCTCAAGGCCGTGGTCGATGAGTTCGAGTTCCATATCATCCATGTCGATGCCTTCGGGTTTGAGCTTGAAGACGCCCATCTTTCTAAACTGGAAGCTGACGCTGCCGCTGTTGCCGAGATTGCCGTGGCCCTTCGTGAAATGGTTTTTGATGTTGGCGACGGTGCGGACGTGGTTGTCGGTGGCGGTCTCCACGAGGACCGCTACGCCGTGGGGGGCATAGCCTTCGTAGAGGATCTCTTCGTAGTTGGACATATCTTTGCCCTGGGCGCGTTTGATGGCCGCTTCGACTCGGTCCTTCGGCATGTTGACGCTCTTGGCGTTCAGCATGCAGCGGCGAAGGGCAGGATTGGTGGCGGGGTCGGGACCGCCGGCTTTGACAGCGATGGCAATTTCCTTTCCGATACGGGAAAACTGTTTGGCCATCCGGTCCCAGCGGGCAAACATCGTGGACTTTCTGACTTCGAATATGCGACCCATAGAAATCTTACTTTTTGGGTTGCAAAGGTAATTAATAGGGGTCAGAAGTTCTAATTTTTCAGCTTGCTGGTGTTCCTGCTATAACTGAAATAAATTATGAGGCCGATGATCATCCAGATAAAGGCGCTGAGCAGAGTGCGGCCCCACAGGCTGAAGATCATAGCCGAGCAGACAATAATACCCAGGATCGGCACGAGCGGAACGAGTGGGGTTTTAAACGGCCGATGCAGTCCGGGGTCTTTTCTCCGCAGGATGATAATGCCGGCGCACACGAGTACGAAGGCCAGCAGGGTTCCGATGGAAGTCAGGTCGCCGGCGACACTTTCGGGGAGAAAACCGGCGAACAAACCTACGAAGACAAAGAGGATCATATTGCTCTTATAAGGCGTCCGGAATTTCGGGTGGACGTCTGAAAATACCTTGGGCAGCAGGCCATCGCAGGACATCGTATAGAATACGCGGCTCTGGCCCATGAGCATCACGAGGATAACCGAGCTGAAGCCCATGAGGATCGCGATGGTGACGAGGGTGGACAGCCAGCTATAACCGGGCATGTAGGTCTGGATGGCGTAGGCGACGGATGCTTCCTTGCCGGCCTTTACGAAGTCGGTAAAAGGCGCAACGCCGGTGAGGACAAAGGAGAACAGGATATATAATACGGTACAGATGGCCAGGGACCCAAGGATGCCCATTGGCATATCCTTCTTGGGGTTCTTGGCCTCCTGGGCGGCTGTGGAGACGGCATCGAAGCCGATAAAGGCAAAGAATACGACAGCGGCGCCCCGCAAAACGCCACCCCAGCCATGGTTGAGGAATGGTAGGTAAGAGTATTCCGTGCCATCGGGTTCAAGGGCTGGTTTGGCATCGGCGGGAATCAGATAGGGATGGTGGTTGATGCCTTTGATGAACTGCCAGCCGATGAGGATAAATACGATCACGATGGCTACCTTGATGAAGACGATGATCCCATTGACGACCGCGGATTCCTGCATCCCTTTGATCAGGAGCAGCGTAAGACAGCCCAGGATAAAGAGGGCAGGGAGGTTGATGATCCCATGATGCATGGTGCCTGAAGCATCGAGGAAACTCTGCATGGGTGAGTGGCACCATTCATAGGGGACCTTGAAATGAAAGAGGATATTCAGCAGGTTATTGAGATATTCACTCCAGGAGATGGATACGGTGGCCGCGCCGAGTGCATATTCGAGGATGAGCGCCCAGCCGATAATCCAAGCGACCAGTTCGCCCATTGTGGCGTAGGCGTAGGTGTAGGCGCTGCCGGCGATGGGGATGATGGAGGCAAATTCCGCGTAGCAAAGACCTGCAAAAGCGCATCCGACGGCCGCTATAATAAAGGAGATCGTTACGGCGGGTCCTGCGTGCTCACCTGCCGCGGCCGCTGTTCTCACGAACAGACCGGCGCCGATGATGGCGCCGATTCCGAGGGCAATCAGGCTCCAGAGTCCGAGTGTCCGTTTGAGACCCTTTTCAGAATCTGCGGCCTGAGCCAGCAAAACGGAGAGTGACTTTTTTCGGAATAAACTCATATTTAGCTCGTTTTGATAGTTGGGTGTGTATTACACAATGGTCGAAAATAGGGAATTTTAGCATTAAAGTTTTGTCAAACCAATAAAATTCGATTGTTTGCAGGATATTCCCGGGGTTCTATGCCGAAGATCAGTCTTACGGGTTGGATAATGATTGCCATGGTGGCGGGGGTCCTTCTGGGATTGTGGGTTTATTATAACGGGAACCCCGGATTTGTCTCGGGGTTTTCGGCGGTCGTCAATGTAGTAACGGATGTCTTCTTGCGCCTGATAAAAATGATCATTGCGCCATTGGTCTTCTGTACGCTGGTGGTAGGAATTGCGAAGCTGGGGGATATCAGGGCGGTGGGCCGCATCGGCGGGAAGGCGTTGTTGTGGTTCCTTGGGGCTTCCTTTCTTTCCCTTTTGCTTGGTATGGTCCTGATGCACGCATTGTCGCTGGGGAGCGATCTCAGTTTGCCGCTGCCACCGGCAGGCGCCACCACGGGTATTGAGGGCGGGCCGGTTCCATTCGCGACCTTTATTACGAATATCGTGCCGGTGAGCGTTTTCGACGCACTGGCTCAAAACAGGATCCTGCAGATAGTGGTCTTTGCCGTTTTCTTCGGGATTGCTACGGCGTCAATCGGGGAGCAGGGAAAGATCGTCATCAAAGCACTGGATGCGGTGGCAGCGATCGTCCTGCGGGTCACGGGTTATGTCATGTATCTGGCGCCGGTTGCGGCACTTGCGGCCATCTCGGGTGTAATGGCGGTGAAAGGTCCGGGGCTGCTGCTGACGTACGGAAAGCTGATCCTGGGTTTTTATCTCGGTATCCTGGCGTTGTGGTGCCTTTTATTATTGTGTGCGTCGGCCTTTATCGGGCGGCGGGTGATCGGGCTGGTGATGCACGTCAAGGATATGATCCTGCTGGCGTTTAGTACGGCCAGCTCAGAGGCCGCCTTTCCACGGCTGATGGTGGAGCTGGAAAATTTCGGGTGTCCGCCGAAGATCGTGAGTTTCGTATTGCCATTAGGGTATTCCTTCAACCTGGATGGGAGTATGCTGTATATGACGTTTGCATCACTGTTTATAGCGCAGGCGTATAATGTCCATTTAAGCCTCGGGCAGGAGGTGTCGATGTTGCTGGTACTGATGTTGACGAGCAAGGGAGTAGCGGGTGTCCCGCGGGCAGCCCTGGCCGTGATGACGAGTACGCTTTTACTGTACAATATACCGCAGCAGGGCTTGTTACTTTTATTGGGGATCGACCAAATCCTGGATATGGGCCGCAGCGCCACAAATGTGCTTGGTAACAGTATTGCTTCGGCGGTAGTGAGCAAGTGGGAAGGGGAGCTGGAGCCGGCGGCGGTTGGAGCGAGGGGGCGTGGTGGCTAGCGGGCGGTTTATTTAAAATGAGAAAAATTGTATGCTTGAACTCTTAACGATCACTTTCCGCGACCTGATTTCCCCTGAATTCTATATCAAATATGGAGGGCTCTGGGTGTTGTTGTTCATTGTTTTCGCGGAGACAGGGTTGATGGTCGGATTCTTTCTCCCGGGGGATAGTCTGCTTTTCGTAGCAGGGATGTATAGTTCCGAGCTTATCGGGAGCCTGATGAAGGGCGGGGTCGGCGGTGATTTACCGGATCTGGTGGCGCTGTGGCTGCTGGTCTCTGTCTGCGGGATCGCCGGTAACTGGGTGGGGTATTGGTTTGGCAATAAGAGCGGGCCATTTCTTTACCACCGGAAGGACAACTTCTTATTCAAGCAGAAATATCTTTCGCGGGCGAAGGAGTTCTTTGACAAACATGGAGGCGAAGCGGTTGTGTTTGCGCGCTTCCTTCCTATCATCCGAACGTTCACCCCGATCATTGCGGGTATTGTAGTAATGGACAAGAAGAAATTTGTGCTATATAATTTCATCGGCTGTGTGGCCTGGGTGTTCACCATGGTGTTCGCGGGTCATTATCTCGAGCGATTTTTCCTGGCTAAGTACGAGTTCGACCTGAAAAAGCATCTGGAGGTAATCGTGATCGGGATCGTTGTCGTGACCACGGCGCCCGTGCTATATAAGCTCTTCTTTGGTAAAAGAAATTCCTGATTCCGAATGGAGAAAAAAATTCATCCGCTTTTCAATCTCGCTGTGATCGTGGGGGCGTTAGGGTACTTCGTAGATGTGTATGATCTTTTGCTTTTCAGTATTATCAGGATCCCGTCGTTGAAAGGGTTGGGGCTTAGCGCTGATGAAATCAAAATAAAGGGCGGCGACATCCTGAACATTCAGATGATCGGGCTGCTGATCGGCGGTATCCTGTGGGGCGTGTTAGGGGATAAGCTCGGAAGGTTAAGGGTGTTATTCGCGTCGATCATCTTGTATTCCCTCGGTAGTATCGCGAACGGGATGGTTCATTCGTTGGAGCAGTATGAGGTGGCGCGGTTCATCACCGGGCTGGGGCTTGCGGGGGAATTGGGTGCGGGAATTACGCTGGTGAGTGAACTGATGCCGAAGGAGCGGAGAGGGATTGCGACCTCCTGGGTGGCGGGGATCGGGTTGAGCGGGGCGGTATTTGCGTATTATGTCAAACAATGGTTCGGTGGAGGCCTGGATGGGTGGAGAACCTGTTATTATATTGGCGGAGGTTTGGGGTTCCTCCTCCTGCTGCTGCGGGTAGGGGTGTTGGAATCGGGAATGTATAAGAGCATGCAGGGGACGGATGTGAGTCGGGGAAATTTCTTTATGTTGTTTACGAGTTGGGTACGATTTAAAAAATATATTACGGCGATCCTGATTGCGTTGCCGAACTGGTATGTGATCGGTGTGTTGATCACGTTTTGCAATGATTTCGGGAAGGATATGAAGGTGAAAGGCGTGATCGACCCCGGGTTGGGCATTATGGTGGCCTACGCGGCGATCTCGGTGGGGGATGTGATGATCGGGTTCATCAGCCAGTGGTTCAGGAGCCGCAAGAAGGCGCTCTGGCTTTTTAATCTGATTACGCTCGTCGGGGTAATCGCGTACTTCAATTTGCAGGGTGCGACATCGACGGCGCTGTATTGGGTCTGTGTCGTCCTGGGGCTTGGGACGGGATTCTGGGCGATGTTCGTGACGATGGCGGCGGAGCAGTTCGGGACAAATATCCGGGCGACGGTGGCCACGACGGTGCCAAATATGGCCAGGGGGTCTTTAGCGGTGGTGGTGACGCCGATCTTCAAAGGGTTGCTGCCGGCTTTTGGGCATTTCAAAGCGGGTTGGTTAACGGGAGTGATTGTGCTGGGGATCGCTTTTGTGGCATTGGCGATCACGCCGGAGACGTTTGGGAAAGATCTGAATTATATTGAGCCGAAATAGGCGACGGGAGGAATGGACAAATGAAATTTCTGGTTATACGGTTTAGCTCTATCGGGGACATCGTGCTGACCACGCCGGTGGTCCGGTGTTTGAAAAAACAGTTGGTGACGGCGGAGGTTCATTATCTGACGAAGGCGGCGTTCAAGCCCATCCTGGAGGCGAATCCTTATATCGACAAAATTCACTGTTTGTCGGACGATCTTTCAGCGGTTTTGGAGGCGCTGCGACGCGAGGATTTTGACTATGTGATCGATCTTCATCATAATTTACGCACCTGGAAAGTGAAGCGGGCGCTTCGGAAGAAAGCATTTTCTTTCCGGAAGCTGAATATCGGGAAATGGTTGTATACGAACCTTAAGTGGAACCGGCTGCCGGCGGTGCATATCGTAGATCGGTATCTGGAGACTGTAACGGGGTTCGGGGTTCGGAATGACGGGGCGGGGCTGGATTATTTCATTCCGGCGGCGGATGAGTTGAAGCCGGGGGACATTCCGACGGCGCATCAAGCCGGTTATGTAGGGATCGTGATCGGAGCGGCGCTGCCGACCAAGAAGCTGCCGTTCCATAAGTTGGCGGAAGTCTGCGAGCGGGCGCGGCATCCGCTGATCCTGCTGGGGGGGCCGGAGGATGCGGCGGAAGGGGACCGTCTCGCGGCGATCGATCCCATTAAAATTTACAATGCATGCGGGAAGTTCAATATCAATGAGTCGGCAGGGCTGGCGCGTCAGGCCAAGCTGATCGTAACGCATGATACCGGACTAATGCATATTGCGGCTGCGTTCAAGCGACCGGTGCTGTCGATCTGGGGGAATACGGTCCCGGAGTTCGGGATGTATCCTTATTATGGCGAAAATTATCTGTATCATTTCCAGCCGACGGGAAGGGCGCTGTTCGGGGAACTGCCGTATGCCATGATGGAGGTGAAAGGGTTGAGCTGCCGACCCTGTTCGAAGATCGGGTATGCGACATGTCCAAAGGGACATTTTAAATGTATGGAGTTGCAGCCGATGGAAGTGGTTGTCGGCGAAATCGAAGCGCGATAAGCAGATTTTTCGATATTTTTAGAAAAAAAGCCTGTGAGCCGTCATCATCTGCGCGATGAGAAAAATTGTCTCAACTGCGGGGCTACCGTAGAGGAGAGGTATTGTACGCGGTGCGGACAGGAGAATTTGGAACCAAAGGAGAGCGTCGGTCATTTGATCGGGCACTTCTTTGCGGATATTACGCATTTCGATTCCAAACTATTTATTACACTAAAGGACCTGATCATCCGGCCGGGTTTCCTGACGCGGGAGTATGTCGCGGGGCGGAGGATGGCCTATCTGAACCCGATCAGGATGTACATTTTTATTTCAGCCATTTTTTTTGTGGCGCTGTTTGCGGAAAACGGGGAATCCGGCGATCATTCTGAAGGCGAGACGCCGGCGGTGAATGCCTTCCGGCAACAACTGGCGGACAGTCTCCGCGGCGTGAAAACATCGGATTTGCGGGGCAATGGAGCGGGGGCGGACAGTCTGCGCCGGATATTTAATGCAGAGCTGGCTTCGAGGTTGGACAGTACGCGCAAAGGCAATGGCATGTCTGAATCAATATCCCTGAAATGGAGTTCGAGCGGCAAAGCGCTGATCGATATCGAAGAATACAAATATAAAGCGGTCCGGGAGTACGATTCTGTCCAGCGATCGTTGCCGGACACTTCGCGGGATAAAGGGATAATGGCATGGATCCTGCGCAACAATGTCCGGCAGAAGGAAAAAAACGGGGGCCGGAGCAAGCTGCATCTTGAAGTCAATATGCAGCACGATATCCCGAAGATCATGTTCGTCTTGCTGCCGCTTTTTGCGTTGTATGTGGGCTGGTTCTATCCGAGAAAAAAATATTATTATGTCAATCACGCGATCTTCTCGGTCCATTTCCATTCTTTCGTCTTTCTCTTCTTTCTTTTCCTTTTACTATTGAGCATTGTCATTCCGTGGCACTGGGCGGGGATCATCCTGGCAGCGATCTCGCCGGTGCCGATCTTTATCTACCTGGTGGCGGCGTTGCGGGGGATGTATGGGCAAACATTTGGGATGTCGCTGTTGAAGGCGGTGGCGATTTCGGTATTGTATGCGGTAACGCTGTCGGTAGCGAGTGTAACGTTGATGGTATTCGCGCTTATGACGCTTTAAAAAAAGGCCGCCTCATAAGCTTATTATAATGTTTTGAGGACGTCATTCATGGAACGGACGGCGTCGGCGCTTTTGGAAAAGAGACTTTTTTCTTCGGCGTTCAGGTCGAAGTCGACGATTTTCTCCCAGCCTTTGCGGCCGATGGTTACGGGTACGCCGAGGCAGATGTCCTTTTGTCCGTATTCACCATTAAGGGAGACGCAGCAGGTGAAGAGCTTTTTCTCGTCGCGGACGATGCTTTTGACGAGCGCTGCGCCGGCGGCGCCGGGGGCGTACCAGGCGGAGGTCCCGATAAGTTTGGTGAGGGTTGCACCGCCGACCATGGTATCGGCAACGATCTGTTTCTGCTTTTCCTCGTTGAGGAATTTTGTTACGGGGGCGCTATTCCAGGTCGCGTAGCGGATCAGGGGGATCATGGTAGTGTCACCGTGGCCGCCGATCACAACGGCGTTGAGGTCGCCCGCGCTGCAATTCAGATGCTGGCTCAGCTGGTATTTGAAGCGGGCGCTGTCGAGTGTGCCGCCCATGCCGATGATACGGTTTTTGGGCAGGCCGGAGGTCGTCAGCGTCAGGTAGGTCATTGTGTCCATCGGGTTGCTGATGATAATCAGGATGGCGTTGGGAGAGTGCGTCAGGATATTTTCTGCTACCCCTTTGACGATGCCGGCGTTGGTACCGATCAGTTCTTCACGGGTCATGCCCGGTTTGCGGGGGAGGCCGGACGTGATGACGACAACGTCGCTGCCGCTCGTTTTGCTATAGTCGTTCGTGGTGCCGGTGATACGGGTGTCAAAACCCAGCAGGGCGGCGGTCTGCATCATATCCTGGGCTTTTCCTTCAGCTAATCCTTCCTTGATGTCCAGCAGCACCAAATCCTGGCAAAGTGCCGCACGGGCGATATTATCGGCACAGGTTGCGCCAACGGCGCCTGCGCCTACAACCGTAACTTTCATCTATAAAATATTTATTTGAGTGATAAAATGCGATTTACGCGGTCAAAGGTAATGGCTTCTAGCGTCTGGCGGTGCTGAAGGCCTTGATGAGGTCTTCCGCCTTTTGGTTGCCTTCGAAGGTGGTGATCAGGTTACCTTTTTTGTCATATAGGGCGAGATAAGGCAGGTTCTTGATCTTATAGAAGGGAGGCAGCACATAATGTTCGTCGCGGCCAATCAAAATATTGGGGTGTTCATAGATCTTATAACGTTCGTTGAATATTTTCATCTCGGAGAAAGGCTGAAAGGTGGCCATGACGATCTCGATATCCCGGAAGTCTTTGGAATCGGCGAGGATCGCTTCGGTTTGGTGCTGACAGTGCGGGCAGTCGGGGCTGAAGAACATGACGATGGTTTGGCGGTTTTTGCGGAGGTCGTCTTTGGTCAGGTAGGTGGTACTATCGAGTTTGAGGAGACGGAATGGGGGGACGGTTGGGTAGCGCATGAACGGTGCGCCGGCGTTTGCGGAGTCCGTGGCAGGCTGGTTAGGAAGCTTCTGAGCGAATACGAATTGGAAAGAGGCTAAGGCGGTGATTAACAGAAGTGTTTGTCTCATCTTAAAGAGTTTGATCGGGCGAATCATGCCGTAAAAATAACTCATAAACGAAAAAGGGGCGTTTTTTATTTGCATCTTACGAAATTATCGTAGCTTTACGAAAACTTCGTAATCCCATGTTTGAAAAATTAAGTCATCAGGAGGAGGAAGCGATGCAGTCGGTTTGGAAGGTAGGGGAGGGGAATATCAAGCTTTTCCTGGAGAACATGCCTTCGCCGGGGACGCCTTATACGACGCTGGCTTCCACTATTAAGAATCTTGAAAAGAAGGGCTATCTGACGAGTCGGATGGTGGGGAATGCATATTTGTATAAGCCGTTGGTTGCGGAGGATGAGTATAAAAAGAAATTCATGAGCGGTTTCGTCCGCGACTATTTTGACAATTCGTATAAGGAATTGGTGAATTTCTTCGTGGAGGAGAAGAAACTTTCGGCTGGGGAGTTGAAAGAGATCATTGCGCTGATCGAGAAATCGGGGGAATAATTATGTAAACCATCTTGTCTATGCATCTAAATATTGATTCGATGCCCATTGTACCTTTGTTCCTTCTTAAGTTGTCGGTCAGCCTCGGGGTCGTCTGGTGTTTTTACCAGCTCGTGCTAAGAAGACTCACATTCCATACGCTCAATCGATGGTACCTATTGGGCTATACGTTGCTTTCCTTTGTTTTTCCGTTGATCAATATCGGACCAATTCTGCCGGACGGGCCGGCGGGCGAGCCGGTCGTTCTCCAGTTCATCCCGGCGATGGGGGGTGGGGCGCGGGGCGCTGTGGTGGCGGTTGGTACGGTGTCGCGTTCCGCAGGGCTGTCGGTATGGACGGTGATCTTGTCCGTGCTGGCTGTGGGCTCGGCGTTACTGCTTGCGCGGGTTATCGTACGGTGGGTATCGCTCGTCCGGCTGCGGCGGAAAGCACGGCTGATCGGGGGTAACGAGGTGAAGATCTACCAGGTCGATGGGCCGGTCATTCCCTTTTCATTCGGGAATGCAATCTATATCAATCAG
>DATMLR010000397.1:0-2983 GCA_035570015.1 Puia sp. | reverse complement strand
CAGATCGCCCTGGCGGCCAGTGACGAAGCGGTAAAGGACGCGGGCCTCGATAACGAAAAGATCAACACGGATAGGGTTGGGGTTGTCTTTGCGAGCGGGATCGGCGGGCTCATCACCTTCCAGGATGAGGTTATCAATTTCGCAAAAGGTGACGGGACCCCACGGTTCAACCCCTTCTTTATCCCCAAGATGATCCTGGATATCGCGGCCGGTCATATCTCGATGCGGCATGGATACCGTGGGCCAAATTTCGCTGTAACCAGCGCCTGCGCCTCTTCCACCAATGCCATGATGGAAGCCTTCAACCTCATCCGGCTGGGAATGGCGGACGTGATCGTTACCGGCGGGTCGGAAGCAGTGGTGAGTGAGTCCGGGATCGGGGGCTTCAACGCCATGAAGGCGCTCAGCGAACGGAACGATGATCCGGCCACCGCGAGCCGGCCTTATGACAGGGACCGCGACGGTTTTGTGATGGGCGAAGCGGCGGGAGTACTGATACTGGAAGACCTGGAACATGCCCGGGCCCGGGGAGCGAAGATCTATTGCGAGATCGCGGGCTGCGGAGCGACGGCGGATGCCTATCACCTGACCGCCCCGCATCCGGAAGGTCTTGGGGCGAAGAACGTCATGACGGCAGCGCTTCGCGACGCCGGTATGAAGCCCGGGGATATCGACTATATCAACACGCATGGCACGTCGACCCCGCTGGGGGATGGTGCAGAGGTCAAGGCGATCATTGACGTCTTTGGCGAGCATGCGTTCTCCACCAATATCAGCTCTACGAAATCCATGACGGGACACTGCCTCGGAGCAGCCGGCGTGATCGAGGCAATCGCCGGGGTCATGAGCGTTGTTCACGATGAGGTCCCGCCCACGATCAATCATTTCACCGACGATCCCGAATTGGATCCGCGGCTGAACTTCACGTTCTGGAAACCACAAAAGAAAACCGTTCGGGCGGCGCTGAGCAACACATTCGGGTTTGGTGGCCATAATGCCTGTATTATCGTCAAGAAGTTCGAGGATTAGGCTACGCCCGCGGGTGAAATATATTTTTTATTTATTGGTCAAAAAAATTGTAGATTGTTGGTGTGGGAATCCTTGATCGAATTATAAAAGGCGATGCCACGGTCGCCTCTTTTAAAAGACAACTTCGAAACGTGCTCGGTTTTGCTCCGACAAAGGCGGTTCTATACAAAATAGCCTTAACCCACCGTTCGGTCAAGGATGGGGCCGATGAGAACAACGAGCGGCTGGAGTATCTGGGAGATGCCATCCTCAGCGCTATTATTGCGGACTTTCTCTTCAAAAAATACCCCTATAAGGAAGAAGGCTTTCTGACGGAGATGCGCAGTAAGATGGTTAACCGCAACCAGCTCAATGAGATCGCCATCAAGATGGGCCTGAAAAAGATCAGCAATTTCAATAAGTTTGATAGCAGCCTGAAAATGAGCCAGATTTTTGGGAACACGCTGGAGGCCATCGTGGGGGCGATCTATCTGGACAAAGGTTTTGAGAAGACCCGGCAATGGGTGATTGAACGGGTGATCCAGCCCTACCTCTTCCTGGATGACCTCGAGAATCTCGAGATTAATCACAAGAACAAACTCTACGGTTGGGCCAACAAGAATGGCAAGAATCTCGAATTCGAGACCCTCGACGAACGGGTTGAGGGGGGGCGCAGGCTCTTTACGGTCGGCGCTGTGGTAGACGGCGAGCTCCTGTCCCAGGGCAAAGCCTATAACAAAAAGGACGCCAGCCAGATCGCGGCCCAGTTAGCCCTGGACAAGCTGGGTCTCAGCAAGATAGATTCGGGTGAAGAGGCGGTTTAATGGATTTCCCCCTAATTTTTTCCCCAGAGACTTGCAAAATCGTAGTATTCTGTTTATGTTTGTTCTCTATTAATCCGGCCGGAGGCCGGATCGACCGATAGGTCAGACATTAGCGTTTTGCGAGAAATTCGCTAATTTCCACGAATGTGAATTTCTCGCACATTATTCCCTCCTACCGAAAGACATCAGTTGTTCTCCCGACTGAGCGTGCAGTACCCAATCATCCTACATTTTATTAAAACCACTCAAGTCACCGCCATTGGCGATTTCCTTATCGTCAACCGGGCCAGGTAACATCGCATAACTGCATCCAAATCAAATGTAAAATCGCATGTCCGTATCTGAGAAGCAATTACATTTTATTATTAATTAATGCGTTAGCGATCATGAAACAGCTTTACTCTGGGGCACTAGTTGTGTTAACCCTTTCCTTTTTCTCCCTCTCTTCTTCCGCTCAGTATTCGGGCGGGGTCTATACCGCGGTACAGGCGGGTAATTGGCATACCACCGCCGGTCCGGGCATCTGGCAGACGGTTGAACCGCCTCAAAATTGCATTAACTGTTATATTGTCATTAATGTGCAGGGGACGGTAAACCTGAACACCAATGTCAATCTCTCCAGTACTTCCATGCTGGTCCTTGGCGGGACAGGTAATACGACCCTGCTTTCGATCGGCAATTCCAATGCATCGGACTTTGCCGACTCCTACAGCATTATCCTTGCCAACGACGGAACGGATACCAAAATGGTCATGGCGAACAGCAACACCATTATCAACGCTGCGGGCGCCGGGACATATGATGGCATTCTTACTAGTTTTACGACCGGGGGCTCGACTACCTACTTTAAGCAGGTTGGCAATAAACCATCGGGTTTTGTCGGAAATTCGGTGGAAAGCAACGCGCCTGCCTCCTACGGCGATGTCCTGGCCGGAGCTCTTAACCTGAACGCCCAGGGTACCCTACCGATCATCCTTGGTAGCTTTAGCGCAGTTGTCGACAATGGCGCTGTAGATCTGGCCTGGACAACGGACATGGAAGTCAATTCCGATCATTTCAGCGTCCAGTCCAGCAGCAATTCGGGTGGCAGCTGGAACACGATCGGGACCGTCGCCGCTGCTGGTAACTCGGCATCCGTAACGGATTATTCC
>DATMLR010000396.1:0-18069 GCA_035570015.1 Puia sp. | reverse complement strand
GCAATTGTGCCGCTCCTGGCACTCGTCTGCACCGCCTTCTTGCTGAGGAATCCGCCCGTCTTTGCTGTGACCAGCCCCATCCTGCTGTTGTGGCTCCTGGCCCCCGCCCTCGTTTGGCGTCTAAGCAAGCCCGTGACAGAGGACCGGCCTGATCTGTCAGAACAGGAGCTGGCCTTTCTTTACAAGACCGCAAGAAAGACCTGGGCATTCTTCGAGCAGTTTGTAACCGCCGCAGACAACAGTCTGCCGCCCGACAACTTCCAGGAGGATGAAGGTGGCGTCATTGCGCACCGGACTTCGCCTACTAATATGGGATTGGCCTTGCTGGCCAACCTGGCTGCACATGATTTCGGCTATCTTTCCGGAAGCGGGCTCCTGGACCGGTGCGCGCAGGCCTTCCGGTCGATGAATATCCTCGAACGATTCAAAGGCCATTTTTACAATTGGTACGATACCCGGTCTTTGTCACCGCTGTATCCCCGGTATGTATCGACTGTCGACAGCGGCAACCTCGCCGGTCATCTCCTCACCTTACGCCAGGGACTGCTGGCCCTCCCCGGACAACCCGTCATCGCCGGCAGCGTGGGGAAGGGATGTAGCACGACCGCGGCAATTATCCTGGACAAGTCAAAAGAAAGATTTGCCGAGCCGCTCAACCGCTTACAGACGCTGTTGAAGGAATCTGCCCGGGAAGAACAATCATTGACTGCGACAAAGAACACGCTCGCAGAAATCGTTCGCCTTGCCGGTGACCTCCGTCTTCCACGGGCAGAGAACGGTACCGAGCTATCGGTATGGGTCGACCGGATAGCGCATCAGGTGAAGGACCATCAGGACCATCTGTTTCACCTGGTCCCATGGACAACACTCTTACCTGTCCCCGCAGGCTTCGCTCGCCTGGCCGTCCTGGATCAAATACCGACACTCCGTTCCTTACAGACGATGAAGGACACCTGCAGGGCTGCTTTCGATGAATATGAACAGCAGGAATATCCCGCCGGGGAAAAAGACTGGCTCCGCCGGATGCAAACCGCTATCGATGAGGCAGCGGCCCGGGCGACCGAAGAGATCAGCCGCATCGAAACGCTTGCGGAACAATGCGAAGTCTTCAGCGAAATAGAATATGATTTTCTGCTCGAGGCGGCCACCGGGCTCTTACACATCGGTTATAACGTCGAAGAGCAGCGAAAAGATAACAGTTTCTATGATCTGCTCGCCTCCGAAGTCAGACTGGGAATATTTGTGGGCATCGCCCAGGGTAAACTTCCGCAAGAGAGCTGGTTCGCGCTTGGGCGACTTCTTACCGACTCCGGCGAAGACCCCATCCTGCTTTCCTGGAGCGGTTCGATGTTCGAGTACCTGATGCCTCAATTGGTCATGCCTTCCTATGAAAACACCTTACTGGCGCAAACCAACAAGGCAATGGTCAGGCGGCAGATCGATTATGCGAACCAACATGGCGTTCCATGGGGCATTTCGGAATCGGCCTACAACCTGGTCGATGCGAATCTCAACTATCAGTATCGTGCCTTCGGAATCCCCGGCCTGGGATTGAATCGCGGCCTGGAAGACAACCTGGTTGTTGCACCTTATGCTTCTATGCTGGCTCTGATGATCCTGCCGGAGAAGGCCGTCAGCAACCTGCAGGTCCTCTCGAAGAAAGGGCTGGAGGGGGAATATGGGTTTTATGAAGCGGTCGACTATACCGCTTCCCGGCTGCCGAGGGGCAAGACCTCCGTCATCATTCAATCGTTCATGGTCCATCACCAGGGGATGGGTTTGCTGTCACTGGCTTATGTTCTGTTGAATAAGCCCATGCAGCAGCGGTTTGCGGCGGAACTACGGTTTCAGGCAACGCTGTTGTTGTTGCAGGAGCGGATCCCCCGCGCCACCCTTTTCTACGCCCATACCGCAGATATTGTCGAGCCACATTCGTCAACCAGCGGCGCACCCATGCGGATCGTCAATACTCCGAATTCGAGGATTCCGGAGATCCAGCTGCTGAGCAATGGCCGTTACCAGGTGATGATCTCCAATTCCGGAGCCGGGTACAGCCGCTGGAAAGATCTCGCGGTTACCAGATGGCGGGAAGATCCCACCAAGGACGACCGGGGCATTTTCTGTTATATAAAAGATGTCGGCAGCGGCAATTTCTGGTCAAACACCTATGAGCCCACCTTACGCCCTGCTAGAAAGTATGAAGTATCGTTCTCCTCGGGACATGTTGAGTTCCGGAGACGAGACTATGGGTTCAACACCAATACGGAGATCGTCATCAGCCCGGAGGATGACATGGAGATGCGCCGGGTTAAGATCACCAATACCACTTTGTTTACAAAGGTCCTCGAAGTAACCAGCTATACCGAAGTGGTCATGGCGACGCAGGCATCGGATGAAGCCCACCCGGCTTTTAGTAATCTGTTTGTCCAGACGGAGATCCTGCAGGAACAAAAGGCCGTGCTCTGTACCCGCCGGCCGCGATCGGAAGAAGAAACACCCCCGTGGATGTTCCACTTGCTGGATGTTCATGGGGGCACGGTAGAAGCCATTTCCTACGAGACCGCGCGTTCGACCTTTATTGGCCGCGGCAGGTCATTGAGTAACCCGCAGGCAATGGACATGGATTCGCTATCCGGAAATCATGGCGCCGTGTTGGACCCCATCGCCTCCATCCGTTACCGCATTACTCTAAAGCCAAACCAAACCGCGACCGTCGATCTGATCTATGGGATCAGCGAAACAAGGGAAGCCTGTGAAGGCCTGATGCGAAAATATCGGGACGAACACCTGAAAGACCGGGCCTTCGAGCTCTCGTGGACCCACAACCAGGTGTTGCTTCGTCAGATCAATGCGACGGAGGCCGATGCCCAGCTTTATGATCAGCTGGCCTCCTCCGTCGTCTATCCCAATCCCGATCTGCGTGGTGAACCAGCCGTGATCCTGAACAATTTCAGGGGACAGTCGGGTCTTTGGAGTCACTCGGTGTCCGGCGACCTTCCGATCGTATTGCTTCATATGACTGATCCGGACAACCTGGACCTTGCGCGCCAGATGATTCAGGCGCATGCATACTGGCGGCTGAAAGGGCTATCGGTCGATCTGGTTATCTGGAATGAAGACCATGGCTCGTACCGGCAGCACCTCCTGGACCAGATCCAGGGTCTTGTCAATACCGATGCGGTCAACCAGTCTTATCAAAAGCCCGGCAAGATTTACGTGCGATCTGCGGATCAGATCTCACCCGAAGACCGGATTCTCTTTGAAAGCGTCGCCAAGGTCATCATCTATGACAATAAAGGGACACTGTCGGAACAGGTGAACCGCATTCACACGGAAAAAGCCGCTTTGCCTTTTGTGCCAACCGGTCTACCAGCCGCGGAAGAATCGCCCGGCAAAAGCGCCCTTCCCGATAACCTTCTCTTCGACAATGGCACTGGTGGCTTCACGGCGGATGGCAAAGAATATAAGATCCTGACCGACAGAAAAAAGACGACCCCGGCGCCGTGGGTCAATGTGATCGCCAATCCCGTAATGGGGACGGTCATTTCCGAAAGCGGCTCTGCCTATACCTGGGCCGTCAATGCCCATGAATACCGGATCACGCCTTGGAACAACGATCCGATAAACGATCCCGGCGGAGAAGCTTTCTATCTGCGGGACGAGGAATCAGGTTATTTCTGGTCTCCCGTGCCCTTTCCCGTTCGGGGAGTTACCCCCTATACGGCAACGCATGGATTCGGCTATAGCGATTTCCAACATACCGAACAGGGGATCTCTACGGAACTCTGCGTGTTCATAGACCAGGAGCTGCCCGTCAAATGGACGGTACTGCGGATTAGAAATCAGTCAGGCCGAAGACGCAAGCTCTCAGCTACCGGCTACCTCGAGATCGTGCTGGGAGATGTCCCCTCCAAAACAAGCATGCATATCCTTTCTGAACAGGATGCAGACAGCGGCGCCCTGCTGTTCAGGAACCGGTATAATTCGGCATTTTCCGACCGGGTGACCTTTTTCAGGGTGGACGATCCGAGCCAGCTGACCTTTACCGCCGACCGGCTCGAATTTATCGGGCGGAACAGGAACCTGCAAGACCCGCAGGCCATGTACCGCAAAAGACTTTCCGGCAAAAGCGGCGCCGGTATGGACCCCTGCGCTGCCCTGCAGACAGCCTTCGATCTGCCCGATGGTGCAGAAAAGGAAATTGTATTCCTGCTGGGAAGCGCCCCGAACACGCAGGAGGTGAAACAACTCATCCAAAACCTGTCCGGCCCCCAGACGGCTTCGCTCTCACTCGACCGTGTAGTGAAACATTGGAAATCGGTTTTGGGAGCGGTTCAGCTCACCACCCCCGACGATGCGGTGAATATCTTCGCCAATGGCTGGCTGCTTTATCAGACCCTGTCCTGCCGCATCTTTGGCCGGAGCGGGTTTTACCAGTCCGGCGGGGCCTTTGGATTCCGGGATCAGCTTCAGGACGTACTGGCGATTCTCCATACGCGCCCCGACCTGGCCCGCGAACAGATCCTCTTGCATGCCTCCAGACAATTTGCAGAGGGGGACGTGCAACACTGGTGGCATCCGCCTGAAGGCAGGGGGGTCAGAACCCGTTGTTCCGATGATTACCTTTGGTTGCCCTATGTTGTCGCCAGGTATGTCGCCGTCACCGGTGACGGCGACGTGTTGGGGAGCGCAGTAGGCTATCTCGAAAGTCGCGCCCTCTACCCGGGGGAAGAGTCTTTCTATGATCTGCCGACAGCCGGCAATCTGAGCGGAACACTCTACGAACACTGCGTCCGGGCTATCCGCCACGGACTTCGCTTCGGGCGGCATGGCCTGCCGTTAATGGGCACGGGTGACTGGAACGACGGGATGGACAAGGTTGGCTACAAAGGTGAAGGGGAAAGCGTCTGGCTTGCTTTCTTCCTGTATGACGTCCTCGGACGATTTGCCGCTACAGCAGATACTTTCCAGGATCATTTCTTCGCCGAGATCTGCCGGAACGAAGCGGCCAGTATGCACTCCAGGATTGAAACAGCGGGCTGGGACGGTGAATGGTACAGGCGCGCCTATTTCGACGACGGCACGCCATTGGGGTCGAAGGAAAATAAAGAATGCCGGATCGATGCGGTCTCCCAGAGCTGGGCCGTACTATCCCGGGCAGCTGACGCCGGTCGCGCCGAAATGGCGATGACCGCACTCGAAACGCAGCTTGTCAGAAAAGACCTAAAGTTGATCCAGCTCCTCGATCCCCCGTTTGATTCAAAAGAGCTAAACCCCGGTTATATAAAAGGCTATTTGCCGGGAGTACGGGAGAATGGCGGCCAATATACGCATGCCGCAGTCTGGACGCTCATGGCCGTTGCGGCCTTGGGCCAACGGGCGAAGCTGTGGCAGCTGCTGGAGCTGATCCACCCGATAAACCATGCCACCGACGCCGCGGGGGTCAACCGGTATAAGACGGAGCCATACGTGATGGCGGCTGATGTCTATGCAAACGAGTCACATAAGGGCATGGGCGGCTGGACCTGGTACACCGGCTCTGCGGGATGGATGTACCAGTTCATTTTGGATTCCTTTGTCGGGCTGGAGCGACGCGATCGGCTTTTACGGTTTAGGCCCTGTTTTCCGCTTGACTGGCCTTCTATTTCACTGGTATACCGCTATGGGAAATCCGAGTATCACATCACCGTCTTCCAGGTTACGGACAATTCTGCTTCCAGGTGGAAAATGGATGATCAGCAGGGTGATGGGAATTCCATTAGGCTGGAAGACGACGGCCAGAGCCATAGCGTCGAAATGTATTGTGCAGCCGTCGCCGCCGCCCCCGCCAGTCTTAAAACACGCTAAACGGAATCGTCTTATTCTCTGTATTCCCGATAAGCTGCAAGAAATAAGCCCCGCTGCGATAGCCCGCGACATTGAAATTAAGCGTGTTCACGCCTGTCTGGACCATGTTGCTGTAGGTCGCGACCACCCTGCCTCCGGCATCGATGATCCGTGTCACGAACGATCCGCCGGTCGTGGCCGTAAAGGTCAGCTGGAGGTTGGTTCGGGCCGGATTGGGATAAAGCCGGAGCGCTACGTTTGCTGCGACATTGATGACAACAACCCGGGAATAGGTCAATTGACCATTATCATCGGTTTGCTGAAGCCGGTAGTAGGATGTCCCGGTATAGGGATGCTCATCGACCGCACTGTAATTCAGCACGGCATTGCTATTGCCTGCTCCCGGCACTTCGGTGACCGCAGTATAAGTTATCCCATCCTGGCTTCTTTCAACCGTAAATAACTTATTGTTTACTTCCATAGCCGTAGACCAGGTAAGATCCACGGCGCCTTCAGGAGTAAGGACGGCATCAAAAGACAGTAATTGGATCGGAAGGGGAGAGGTGGTCACATTGGATGTTCCGATATACCAGGTATTGTTCAGGTTGGACAAACTCAATCCGGTCCGGTTAACTTCGAGGGCGACATTGGCATTGGTCGCGCCGACAAATGTCCCAACCGCGCTGGACGCCAGCGAGGCATTCAGATTCGAAAGCTGAAATATGCCAAACCCGTTCCCGCCAAATCGTAACTGCCCGGTACTGCCATTCGGCGTGAGTCCATTCCCTGCGCTGACCTGCCAGGCGGCATTGGAGACTCCGTCTACGGTGGTACCCCAGCTGGCATCGAAATAAGCGACCGGTGTATAGCCCTGGATGGTCGGTGTGTGGTACACGCTTAATGTCCCGCCTGTAGTAAGATTGGACGAATATCCAAACCACAGCGGCTCATAAGCGTCTGCAGTCGGATCTGTACCCACCGGGAAAAGCCCGGTTGTACTCGGAATCGCGATGCTGGCCTTGGGGAACCAACGGGTAAAGGTCCCGCCGTAAGCCCAGCCGGAAGTATAGCTCAACGTACCCGGCGCAGCGATGCTGGTACCGAGTGTCAGGGTGTTTCCATTCAGATTGATCAGCCCCTGGGTCATCGTGAGCGTCCCGGTTATAGTAGGAGAATAGTTGAACTGCAGGATATTAGTGGCTGCTGCTGTTGCCATCGTCAGGTTGACGATCTGCGGCGTCGGAGCAGAGCCAATGACAAAGAACTGCGTGCCTGAGCCATTGATTTCCATATTACCCGCGGCGCCGCTGGCGAAGATGATCGCCGTGCCCGTAGACGCGGCAACGGAAATATTCCCTGCGAAAGTGGAAGTAGAGTTATAGGCAGGGCTGAGGGTTGCCCCGGCCCCGCTTTGAATGAAGTCAACACTGCCGTTAAAGATATCGCCGAGACCCGCGTTCCCGCCCTGTCGAAGGATACCGGAACCTGCGTTGGTGATCGTTGTCGAACCGTTAAAGGTGTTACCGCCGTTATTGGCGCTGGTCACGTTGGACGTATGTTCGAGGGACGTCGTGTTGTTGAAAACGTTGCTTTGGAACCGGATATTTCCCACAATGGCGTTAAAAACGGCATTTGTAGTGTCCCCAATGATATAGCCATTGGCGTTGGGGTGATTGACGACAAAAGTAACGCTTCCGTTAAACCGGCTTCCGACCAAATAGGCCGCTGTGTCGGCTTCAAAAAGGCAAGGTCCGTTAAATACGCATTCATATGCGGGCAGTGCAGTCGTGCCGCCGACATACAGGGCGCCCGTACTTCCGGATGTATTGAGGGTCTGGGCTTTGGTTCCCAGCTGCGTGACATTGCAAAGATAAATATTGGTCTGCCCGTTGATGGAGCCCGATAGGAACTGTCCGCCGCTGTTGAGCGTCACCGTTCCGTATTGGTTATTATCCGCAAAGTGGTAGAATCCGGTGGAGCTGTTAGTGGAATTCAGCGTAATCGTGCTATCGAAAACTACGCTGTTTACGTTACCTGAAGCGGCGTCAGCGAAAGTCATGTTTCCGGTTAGACCGATCGTGGCGACGACGGGTCCATAGAAAGTGGCTGAAGCGTTTCCGCTGCCGTTCTGCCGGCATACAAAGAATCCGCCCGGCGTGACAGATGTCATCGTAGTAGTCCCGTAAAACGCGTTGCCGAGTGAATTGGCGCAGACGATAAAGTTATTGTTCGAGCCGGAGTCCGCCAACGCGTTAAATGTAGCGTTCCAGAACGTATCCGGTTGGGCGTTGGTGTCTCCCATCCTCCAGCGGCTTGCTGTCACCGCGGCGGTAAACGTAACCGGACCATGGTAATAATTGCCGCCGCCGAATACGTCGTCCGTGGCTACCGTCTTGACGAAATTTGCGGTGCCATACTGCGTAAAATTTTCGAATTGGATCCGGCCGGATGTATCGCTGATCGTGATGCCGTTAGCCGCGGTTCCAATCTGCGTGCCGAAAAAATAGCCGATCTTGTTGCTATTCGGGTCCGTCACTTTGAAGGTAGACCCGGCCACACTCGTCAGAATCGTTCCGCCGTCCAAATTGTCGGTCGTATTTGTAACATCCCCGGTAATGGTATAGTTGTTTCCTGCCAGGTCAAGGTTGCCCTGTGTGAAGTTTGTATTGTGTGTGACATTGATATTCACTGACGTCGCGATATTGGGATTGGAAGGCGAAGTGTTATTAAAGGTTACATTATAGAAGGTCTGACCCCCCGTAACGACCGTACTGAGCCCCTGAACGCCGGTGCTGCCGTTAAACGTTACAGTACCGCTCTCCTGAAGGAACGGGGTCGCACTGGTGCTGGTAATTGTCCAGTTGCCGCCGACGCTGAGGCTATAGTTCTTCGTAGGACTCACATCCAATGTAGCGGTGCCCTGCACGGTGAGATTATTGAGAGCCGTAAGGTTATTCCCGAGGGTCTTGGTGCCCGAGCTGGAAATATTAAGGTTATAATAGGTCATCGCGTTGTTCGAAAGAACCGTCTGAGCGCCTGCGTAGTCATAGTCGACCAGGTTACCCGTTGCACTGGGATTAAAGGTGCTGACCGTAATAGTCTTCCCGGAATTGTATAACAACGTGGCGCCGATACCCTGAACATATTGCCCTGAGCCATACAGAGAATCGGTGATCGCTAAAGTATTTGTGTTTGTTAAGACAGCCCCGTTTGCCACATTCAGGTTAGGGATTGTCAGCGTGCCGGCCATTGTTGCCGTAGCGGAAGTGAATTTGTATTCGTTCGGGCCGGCTGTTGTGGCGCTGGCGTTGAACGTCCCATTGTTGGTCAAATTTCCGCTAAGCGCAAAGTGCATGTCATACCCCGAGCAATCCCAGGTTGCACCTGCAGCAATGGTGACGGTATTGAATGTTTTGGTGCCGTTTGCATTTGTAAAAACGATATCGCCGTTATCGGCCGTACCACCGGAAACCACCATAGTTGTGCTGCCTATATCGAGCACCGATCCCGACGCGACGTTCAAGGTCGTGCCAATGATAAGGCCGCCCGTCGCAGCGCCCGAAAAAGTAACCGTGCCGTTCGTCGAAACACTGGAAAGGAAGTTGACTGTTTTTCCTGCGCTATAGGTGATCCCGGAGCCGTTGTTCATGGTGACGGCACCGGTGAAATTTTGGGCCCCTCCGGCGCTGGTATAGGTCACAACACCGCTAAATGTCGAAGTCGATGCGATCGACATTTGATTCTGCCCGATCGTTTCGGTGCCGGCTGCTGCGGTAAATGTCCCCGCGACACTCAGAACACCGGTTGATGTGCCGGTGATCGCTCCGCCGGAATTTAAAAGAAGATTGCCACTTACGTTGAGTGTTCTTCCTGTCGTCCAGGTAAGCGTTCCGGAAATAGTAAGATTATTGCAGGCGCCGGGATTGGCATCCATCGTGATGGTTTGCCCGGCCTGGATGGTCACATTGTCAGCGGCAGTCGGCGTGCCCACCGGAAGCCAGCTCGCGGGTGTACTCCAGGTTCCAGCCGCCGTATTGCTCACATAAGAAATGGCGTTGCCATGAAAGGAAATACCCAGCACCACCAGGAAAACCAGGAGACTTTTGCATAAAAAGGGCGTGCGGGCATGATCTTTTTTCATAGTTATTGACAATTAACAAACTAAGTGACGCCATGTACGTGCCAAATGATTATTGGCTCATTGTCAAATAGTTAAGGCGGTCTGAATTCGGGCAGGATTCCCAATTTTGGAATGGTTTCCCAATCAGCACAAAAAAATTATCAAAAAAAATTTGCGTAGTTAAATAGCTACGCATATATTTGTAGTCAAATAGCTACGCAATGAATCTCAGACGTGACGTTTTTCAAGCCATCGCAGACCCGACAAGAAGGACCATTCTCCTGCTCGTGGCCACCCAATCCCTGACCGCCGGAGCCATCGCCTCCAACTTCGACACCGCAAGACCTACCGTCTCCAAACATCTTCAAATTCTTACCGAGTGCGAATTGCTCGAACAGGAACAGAACGGCAGGGAGATTTACTATCATATCAATGCAACCAGAATGAAAGAAGTATCCGACTTTCTCGAACCATTCCGCCAACTGTGGGATGACCGGTTTAACAAACTGGAATCCATCATGAAAAATTACAAACCAAAAAAATAAACTACCATGGAACAGAAAACAAGACTCACCGCCGAAGATGGCAAACAGGAGTACACCATTACCAGGGACTTCGATTTGCCTCTGGACCTGCTTTTCAGAGCTTTCACCGAGTCCGACTTTCTCGAGCAATGGATGGGCACCAAAGTATTGAAGCTGGAAAGCAAAAAGCACGGCAGCTATGAGCTCGAGACAAAAGATCCGCAGGGGAAAGTGATGTTCAGGGCCAACGGGACGATCCACGAGCTGATCCCGAACCGGAAGATCATCCGGACATTTGAAATGGAGAACGCCCCTGTCGGCGTTCAGTTGGAGGTCTACGAATTCGAGCCGGTCACCGACGATAGCAGCAAACTCAGGATGCACGTCATCTATGAATCTGTTGAAAAAAGAGACCAGGTCATGAAATTCGGCTTGGTGCAGGGCATAAACTGGGCTCATAACCGGCTGCAGGAAGTATTAAATAACTATAAAAAATAAGCCATGTCAAAGACAAACAAGGTCATCTATTGGATCGCCACCATTTTTCTCGCCTTAGGTATGCTTGCCGGCGGCCTGCAGCAACTATTACAAGTAGGCGGCTATGTCGCGATCATCACCCATCTTGGTTATCCGAAATATTTCATGTCCATCATCGGTGCCTGGAAAATACTCGGGGTAATAACGATATTGATCCCGGGGGTCAGGATCTTGAAAGAATGGGCATACGCGGGTTTCTTCTTTGTAATGTCCGGAGCGGTTATATCTCATCTTTATATGGGGGAAACAATCAAAGAAATATACCCCTCATTGACGCTTTTGATCATGACGGTCATATCCTGGTATTTCAGACCCGCCAGCAGAAAAGTCGTTTTAGTTCACCAATAGTTTTAGTTCACCAATAAATGTATAGCTATGAATCCCAAGGTTGATTTCTTTTTTAGTAAAGAAAGTAAGTGGCAGAAAGAATATGGGAAACTGAGAATGATCATGCTCGATTGCGGTCTCGACGAAAAGTTGAAATGGGGCTGCCCTTGTTACACCCATCAGGAAAAAAACATCGTCCTGATCCATGGGTTCAAAGAATATTGCGCAATCCTGTTCTTCAAAGGCGCCCTGCTGCAGGACCCCGAAGGAATTCTGATCCAACAGACGAAGAACGTCCAGTCGGCGCGTCAGATCCGGTTCACAAACGTTCGCGAAATAGTCAGGCTCGAGCGCGTCCTGAAGGCTTATATCTACGAAGCCATTGAAGTGGAAAAAGCAGGGTTGCAGATCAAGAAAAAAACGACTGCGGATTATGAGATCCCGGTGGAATTTCAGACCAGGCTGAAAAAGAACCGCGCGCTAAGGACCGCTTGGGATGGACTCACGCCCGGCCGTCAGCGGGGATATATTTTTTATTTTTCCCAGCCCAAACTCCCCAAAACCCGGGAGGCCAGGGTGGAGAAATACCTGAAGCAAATTCTCAATGGAAAGGGTCTCGAAGACGAATAAAATCATTTACGTTGAATCCAAAGGTTGATCAATTTTTAAGCACTGTCGACAAATGGCAGGAAGAATTGTCGAAATTGAGAACAATCATCCTTGATTGCGGGCTGACCGAAGAATTGAAGTGGGGTACGCCTTGTTATACTTATCAGGGCAGGAACATTGCCATCATCGGCGGATTAAAAGAATACTGTGTCCTCAGTTTCTTCAAGGGGGCGTTGTTAAGTGATACGGATGGTATTCTGGCGAAGCCCGGGGAGAATACGCAATATGGGCGCCTGATCCGGTTTGCCAATGTCCGGGAGATCATTAAGCTTGCGCCTGTCCTGAAAGCCTATATTTACGAAGCCATTGAAGTGGAGCAAGCCGGGATAAAACTAATTTCCAAAAGCCCGGCGACACCCGACATCCCTCCGGAATTCCAGGATCGATTGGAAAAGGACCGCATTCTGAGAAAGGCGTGGGATGGACTCACCCCGGGCCGGCAGCGAGCCTACCTTCTCCATTTTTCTCAGCCCAAACAATCCAAAACCCGGACGGCCAGAGTCGAAAAATGCAGGGAACAAATTCTCAAAGGAAAGGGATTGAACGATGATTACATGCGGTGAGAATGCAGTAAATTTGGAAAGACGCCCCCTACCTGGGTGATTGAGCTGAAATGGGATCAGACAACAATACATACGACGCGATCGTCATCGGATCGGGCATCAGCGGTGGCTGGGCCGCCAAAGAGCTCTGCGAAAAGGGGTTGAAGACCCTCGTTCTGGAACGTGGCCGGAACGTAGTCCACATCAAGGATTATCCGACCGCCAATATGGCGCCATGGGAATTCCGACACCGGCTCCGGATGACCGCCGAATATTTGAAGGAGAACCCGTTCATCAGCAAGTGCTATGGGATTGATGAAGGCACTGCCCATTTTTTCGTAAAGGACAAAGACCATCCTTATATCCAGGAAAAGCCTTTTGAGTGGATAAGGGGATACCAGGTAGGAGGGAAGTCCCTCACCTGGGGACGCGCCTGCCAGCGATGGAGTAAATATGAATTCATCAATCCGGAAAAGTTTGGCTATGGCATCGCCTGGCCGATCGGGTATGAAGACGTGGCGCCCTGGTATTCGCATGTGGAGGAATTCATCGGCGTATGCGGGAACAAGGACGGTATTGAATCTATGCCGGATGGTGAATTCCTGCCCCCGTTCGAGATGAATTGCGTAGAGGACGTGATGAGCAAGAAAATCCATGCTGCCTATCCAGGTCGTTACCTGGTGCATGCCAGATGGGCCCATCTGACAGAGCCCAAAAAGATCCATTATGATCAGGGCAGGGTAAAATGCCAGGCCCGCAACCTGTGTATGCGCGGCTGCCCGTTCGGCGGCTATTTTAGCTCAAACTGTTCTACGTTACCCTGGGCGGAGAAAACCGGGAACCTGACCATTCGACCGTTCTCGGTAGTACATTCGATACTATATGACGAGCGACAGGGCCGCGCATCCGGCGTGCGGGTGATCGATACCAATACGAAGGAGGTGATCGACTACAAGGCAAGGATTATTTTCTCGAATGCATCGGCACTGAACACGAACCTTATCCTGCTGCACTCTACATCAAATCGCTTTCCAAATGGCCTGGGCAACGACAACGGACTGTTGGGAAAATACGTCGCCTTTCAGAATTACCGGGCTTCCCTAACCGCCGAAATGGAGGGGTTCCTGGATAAATATTATTTCGGCCGCAATCCTACCGATCTGATCCTGGCCAATTACAAGAATCTGCACCGGCAGGAGACCGACTATCATGGGGGTTATACTACGTTTCTGAGTGCGCGTCGCGGCCAGGGCGACGCGGATACCGACCAAGGCATTGGACCGGACTTTAAGCAAGCGATGTGCGAACCAGGCGGCTGGAAGATATTTATGTACTTGCAGGGCGAGACAGTGCCCAAGATCACCAACCACGTCCGGCTGAGCCCCGACCAGAAAGACCAGTGGGGGATACCCTTGTTGATCACGTCCGTGGAGTATGATGACAATGACCAACGGATGATAGACGATTTCCATAAGGAGAGCAAGGCCATGCTGGAAGTTGCAGGCTGTACCAACGTCCAGACCTGGCAAAATCAGCAAGCGCCCGGATTGGACATTCACGAGATGGGGGGCTGCCGCATGGGCAAAGACCCCCGGACCTCCCTGCTCAACGAATGGAACCAGCTGCATTTGTGCAAAAACGTCTTTGTAACAGACGGGGCCTGTATGACGACTACGGGAAACCAGAGCCCGTCGATCCTCTATATGGCGCTGACCGCGAGGGCGGCAAACTATGCGGCAGGGCAATTGAAAAAAGGAGAATTGTAGCGCTTAACCCTTCACATATGCGAGCTTTTCCGCAACCTTTCCATCCCTGACCTTGAACACATCGACCCCGCGCAGGTGCCAGGGCTTGCCTTCCTTGGTCTTGCGATAGACCCACCGGACGACACAACGATCGCCGGCAACAAAAATTTCTTCCGCCTCGAAGTAGGCATCCGGATTGTTGGTGAAGAATTTTTCCCAATATGCTTTCACCGCAACAGCACCTTCTACCCGGGCGCCATCGGGCGCAGGGCTGGTATTCTCGAACAGGCAGTCTTCCGTCATGGCATTCATCACTGCATCCACATCATGCCGGTTGAAGGCAGAATTGAAGCGTTCAACTGCGGCTATAGTATTTTGGGTATTATGCATTGCGTTTCCTGAACTCCCTCGGCCTCACTCCTTTTTTGCGGAGAAAGACCCGGTTAAAATACGTTAAACTTTCGAAACCCGAACGATAGGCAATTTCCGATATCGTATCATCCGTCTCGCTTAACAGATGACACGCGTGCCCGACCCGGATCTCCGAAAGATAATCCGAAAACGTCTTTCCGGTTGTCCGCTTGAAGAACTTGCAAAAGGCACTCTCGGACAAGTTAATCAACGCCGCCATTTCACCCAGTGATACCGTCTCCGCGCTATGCCGGTGAATATATTGGAATACCTTTCCGATCCGTCCTTCCGTCTTCTTCCCTGGCGCCGGCTGAAAATAAGGCGAAGCCAGCGCCCGCGAAGCCACCCGTGGTCCCGCCATGCCCTGCAGGACTTCCAGCAGCGCGGTGATCCGGGTTACGGATTTGGCCGCCGGCAGCCGTTCAATAGCCGCTTGTAAACCGCTCTTGCCCAACCCACTCTTCCTCAACCCCCCCTTCCCCAAACCGTCAACCGGAAACGCCAGCCCCTGTGATGCCTGCGCCAGCAACCGCCGGATCCGATCACATTCCGGGAATTGCAGGATAGGGGCTACAAAACGCTCCGAGAACTGTATCACCACCGCGGCTGACGACATCTCGCTCACCCAGGTATGCGGCAACCCTGGCCCAAGCAATACCAGGTCGCCCGGGAAAAAATACTCATGACTGTCGCCCACCATCCGTTCACCCGACCCTTCCAGGATCAACGTCAGCTCATACTCGGGGTGATAATGCCAGAGGAAAGGGAAAGCGAAGGTCGTATACCGGTAGGCGACATACGAATTAGCCCCCCGCCTGCTGTCGATATCTTCAAAAAGCGGCTTCATCGCACCATATTTGTGTTTCTGGCCAAAATATACCAAATTTATGTCAATATAGTGCCGGAATTTGGTCATTAAGTGCGGAAATCTCAATCGCCCGTTCGGTACGTTTGTACAGTGAGAAAAGCAATTATCCTAAGTCTACTCATCATTCTCCTTCCCGCCGCTTGCCTCCCGCAGGAAGTCATTTATCACGTTTTTGAACGCAGCTTCTTTGATGCCAACGGCGACCGCAAGGGCGACCTCCGGGGCCTCAATCAGAAAATCGATTATCTGCAGCAGCTGGGCGTCACCTCCGTTTTGTTGACACCCCTTTACAAATCGGCATTCTACCACAACTATTTCGCGGACGACTGGAAGCAGATCGATCCCGACTACGGCACGCTGCGGGATTTTACTAACCTCGCCAGGAGCCTGCATTCCCGGGGGATGAAGCTTTACATCGACATGGAGACCCAATATGTTACAGACCGCCACGCCTGGTGGCGCTCGGCTGTCGGCAACCTCCGGTCACCGGATCGCGATTACCTCCTTTACGACGATTCGCTGCATTTGAAGCCAAGCCCGATCATCTGGGGTATCACCGAACTGAAAGGATACAACGACAGCTCCCGGAAAGTCGCAACGGTCAACCTGCGCGACCCGGGAGTACTGGATTACAATGAACGCCTTTTTACTTATTTCGCCGACCCGAATGGAGACGGACGATTTGACGACGGTGTCGATGGCTTCCGCCTCGATCACGCGATGGACAACCTCGACGCCAACCCCCGGCTAACGGAACTGTTCACCAGGTTCTGGGCGCCGCTGATCGCGAAACTCAAATCGGTCAACCCACATCTAACCTTTGTAGCGGAACAGGCAAACTGGGGCTCCTTCGGATTTGACTATTTCAGCAAAGCCACTGTCGATCGAGTATTCGCCTTCCGGATGGCTTTTGCCATCGCTTCCTTCGACAAATCGCAGCTGGAGAAAGCCGCCGACACAACGCTTCTTCTGCTTCCCGCGGGTAAGGAACAAGTGATCTTTATCGAAAATCACGACGTGGACCGCTTCGCCAGCCGCGTTGCCAAAAATCCCGGCAAAGAGCGGATCGCCGCTGTACTGAACCTGCTGCTGGGCGGCATACCTTCGATCTACTACGGGCAGGAGCTCGGAATGTTTGGCGCCGGCGGCTTTAACAAGTTCGGAAATACCGATGCCAATGACATACCGCGCAGGGAAGCTTTTGAATGGTACGCCGCCGACACGGGAAAAGGCATGGCCTTGTGGTACAAGGACACCGGCCCCTGGTGGGACAGTACGAACCTCAAACCCTTCGATGGGATTTCACTGGAAGAAGAACGGAATGACCCGCGATCCCTGTGGAACTGGTACCGTCAGCTACTGACCGTTCGGCATCGGTATTCCGTCCTGCAGACGGGCAGCTATGCCGTAGTGGGCAACGAGAACCCAAACGTCTTCTCCTGGGGTCGCATCTCGGCGAACGGAGATCGGGCAAGGATCGTCGTCAATCTTTCAGGCTTGCCCCAGAAGGTGGTTTTGAACGGTGCCGACCCATGGGGTACCCATCCGGCCTTCGGAAATGCTACGGCTCACAACAACAAAGTTCAGTTCATCCTGGACATTCCTCCCTACGGAACAGGAGTGTGGATATTAAAGCATCGTTAACTTATCAATCATATGACAACAGAAACAAGAAATGAATTGACCCGGCCGTACCCGATCACCGAAGCGCAGATCGCTTTTTTCCGCAATAACGGTTATATCAAGCTCCGCGATGTCCTGTCTCCGGACAGCATCCGGTATCTGGATGAGACCATTACCCGGGAGGTCCACCGGCTCAACACTCAGCACCTGCCAATGGATCAACGCGACACTTACGGGAAGGCGTTTTTGCAGATCATGAACATCTGGGTTCAGTCAGGCCCGGTTAGGGAGATTGTGTTCAGTGAGCGGCTGGCAAAAATTGCCGCCGACCTCCTGGAGGTCGACGGGGTCCGGCTTTACCATGACCAGGCTCTTTACAAGGAAGCTGGTGGCGGTCAGACCCCCTGGCATGCCGATCAATATTATTGGCCCCTCGCGACGGACCGAACGGTAACGGTATGGGTACCCTTACAGGAGACGCCGTTGCCCATGGGGCCCCTCGAATTTAGCGCAGGCAGCAACCACCTTTCCACCGGCAGGGATCTTAAGATCAGCGATGAGAGCCAGCAAGTGCTGGAAAACGCGCTCCACGATCACGGATATGCGCACGTCATCGAACCGTTCAGTCTCGGCGAAGTGAGCTATCACAATGGCTGGCTCTATCATCGGGCAGGGGCTAACCATACGGATCGCATGCGGAAAGTGATGACGATGATCTATATGGACCGGGATATGGTGCTGAAGCAACCCGAAAACCCCAACCAGGTCAACGACTGGAATAGCTGGTGCCCGGGCGCCAGGGTAGGGGAGATCATCCATACCGCGAGGAACCCCATTCTGTTCGAAAACTAACCCTATGAAATGGACAGCCATATTG
>DATMLR010000395.1:0-6622 GCA_035570015.1 Puia sp. | reverse complement strand
GCGATCACATACTGCATTTCCACTTCGTCGTGGTGGGCGCCGATCGCATTCACCACCGCCGGATTCTCACCATATTTTTCAGCCAGCTTCATCCCAAGCAGGGCATGGCTAAGTTCTGTTTCTTCGTCCGGTACCTTGCCGATGTCGTGAAGCAGGCCGGCCCGCTTGGCCAGTTTGGGGTTCATCCCGAGCTCCGCCGCCATAATGCCGCACAAATTGGCCACTTCCCGACTGTGCATCAATAAGTTCTGTCCATAGGAAGAGCGGAAACGCATCTTCCCTACGATCCTGACCAGTTCCTTATGGAGGCCATGGATCCCCAGCTCGATGACCGTCCGTTCCCCGATTTCCATAACCTGCTCTTCGATTTGCTTGCGGGTCTTCTCCACGATTTCTTCGATCCGCGCCGGGTGGATGCGGCCATCCGTCACCAGCCGCTGCAGCGACAACCGGGCGATCTCCCGCCTCAGCGGGTCGAAGGAGCTTAGCACGATGGCTTCGGGTGTATCATCGACGATCAGGTCCACCCCCGTAGCCGCTTCAATGGCCCGGATATTACGACCTTCCCGGCCGATGATCTGGCCCTTGATCTCATCGCTTTCCAGGTTGAATACGGTGATCGAATTTTCGATCGCCTGTTCAGCAGCGGTCCGCTGTATACTTTGGATGATGATCTTCCGCGCCTCCTTGTTGGCCTTTTGCTTGGCGTCGTCGATGATCTCCTGCTGCAAGGCCAGGGCTCTCGTCTGGGTCTCCTGCCGCAGGCTCTCGATCAACTGCGACCGGGCTTCATCCGCAGTCAGGGCGGCGATCTTTTCCAGGCGGCGGATATGTTCCTCCTGGTGCTTCTCCAGCTCTGTCCGCTTCAGGTTGACGACTTCGATCTGCCGGGTAAGGTTCTCTTTGATCGTATCGTTGTCCTTAGCCTGCTTGTCGAGGTTCTCCAGCTTCTGATTGATAGTCTGTTCCTTTTGTTTGATCCGGGATTCAGCGTCATTTGCCCGCCGGTTCTTTTCAAGCACTTCCTTGTCGTGTTCCGCCTTAAGCTGGACAAATTTCTCCTTGGCTTCCAGTAATTTCTCTTTTTTCAGGTTCTCGGCAGCGACTTGCGCGTCTGTAACCATCTTTTTGGCCTGTGCTTCGGCCTCTTCGACCTTTTTGGTAGTGTTTTTTGCAAAAAGGAACTTCCCTGTAATGATCCCAAGCACCAGGGCGACAGCTCCTGCTATGATAGCCTCCATTGATTCCTAGTTTAAAACGTTCACAATCACTGATTTATGATTGCATGAAAAAATAAACCCCCTGGACTTTGGGGTCCATTTGTGTTAGTTGGCGAAGATACGGGAAAATCTTCTCTTATAAGGCTTTGTCCAATTGCTGTTCGATCCGGCTCAGCGCGTCCAGCACCGGTGCATTCCCGTTCCCCTGGCTTCCCGGCATCGCCTGGGTGGCGTACCACAGCAGGACCATAGCGATATAATCCTGCATATCCCGGCCGGCAAACTGGGTCTTATATTCAATAATCTTATCATTTATTGTCCGCAGCGTCTTTCGGACAACCTCTTCATCGGGTGGTTCTATCTTGATCCGGTAAGTGCGATCACCTATTACCACATTAATTGTCATTAAATCTTGCATAGATCAAATAGTTGTTATATATTTATCCACACCTTGTGCATAAGTGAAATGTGGTTGGAGGCTGTTGATTCCTGCCGGCGGATCCGGCAAAGTTGTTGTCGACATCGATTAATTCATTACCTCAAATAAACTAATGTTTGCTCACCAATACCCTATCTAAAAACTACAGCAGCCATGTTCCTAAAAGTCAAATCCCCAGTTTTCATCGACCACCTGACGTTCCAGGTTGGCGATCCCCAGAAATGTTTTTTACGCGCCGTTCTCCGGGATGATACCGGAATCGTATGCAGTGCACTCGAGACAGAGGTCGAGAAAGACCAGCAGGAGCTGGACTGGAATGGCCTCAACGACTTGCCGTATGGTGTATACACCCTGGAGATTTCCCGGGGTCAGGATGAAATGAAGTTGCGGCTGGTTAAACGAGTTTGACCGGATCACTCCCCTAACAATGCGATACACCGGTCTATTTCCCGGATGTACTGCCCGAGCCGTTTTTCCAACTCCCTTTTTTCCCCTTCGCTCATCGCCGTTTTCGTCACCCTTAACACCTCAACCTGTTGCTTTAGTTGTTCCAGCCGCCTGGTATCGTCGGCCTGGCCTTCCTGTGCCTTGCGCAGCTCTTCCCTGAGTTTGCCGTTCTCTTTCAAAAGAAGGTCCCGCTGCCTGAGCAACTGCTGCAGCTTATCCTGTATTCGTTGGATCTGACCTTCAATCGGGTTATCGTCACTCATAGCGAGCCTTGAATGCAAATCGGAACGCCACCATGTACAGCTCGGAGGCTTAGAATGCCGGGCAGAAGCCGCTTACTTCCGGATCTCAGCATGCACTTCTTTCTCCAGGGCAGTCATGATTCTGGCGACCATGCCATCGATCTCCTTATCCGTAAGGGTTTTCTCTTCATCCAGAAACGTGAGACTGAGGGCCATCGATTTCTTACCGGACCCCAGCTTCTCGCTCTCAAATATATCGAAAAGCCTAATGTCGTGCAATTTGTCCAGCCGCGTGCTCCGGATCGCCGCCTCTACTTCCTGCCAGGGCAGGGACTTTCCGACGATCATCGCCAGGTCCCGGTATACCGGCAGTTGGCGGGGCAATTCCCTGAATTCGATCTTCCGGGCCGAAGCCAGGGTCATCGCGCTATCCCACCGAAAATCGGCAAACAGGACCGGCTGACGGATATCGAATTTCTTTACAACCTTCGGATCGACTGCACCGACTTCCAGCAGGATCAATTCACCCACGGCCGCCGCCAGCGCTGTCGTCAGCTTATTGTGCGAAATTTCGGCTGGAGTCCAACCGGGAAATTGAAGTCCCACTAATTCAAACAATCGCTCACACAACCCCTTTAAATAATAGATATCGGCTGGTCTCCCTTTTCCCTTCCAAGTATCTTCGGTCAGCTCGCCAGTCAGGTAAAGACAAAGATGGTTGGTTTCGGAATACTTCCCTACACCCGCGGTGGAATAGGTTTTCCCGAACTCAAAGAACCGGAGCCGCCCGCTTTTGCGGTTGAGATTATACGCGATCGACTCCAATCCGGTCTCCAGCATCGATGGACGCATGATGTTCAGCTCGGCGCTCAGGTTGTTGATCATTCGCACCGCCGATCGTAACTCCTCTTCCTTAAAATACGCACTATTGGTGATCGAATTGGTTAGGATCTCGTTAAATCCCCGGCCGACGAGCCAGCTCGCGGTTTCCCGCTTCCACGCCGCCCTCGATGCATCACTCTCAACCGAAGGCGAGATCGTGATTGCGACCGGGATACTGATATTGTCCAGCCCGTCGATCCGCATGATCTCCTCCACGATATCTGCCGGCAGACTGATATCCGGTTTGTGCCAGGGCACCGCGACCTGCAGGCCCTCGCTATCTTCCCCCGTAATCTCAAATCCCAAGCTGACGAGGATCTTCTTTACTGCATCGGAGGGAGCATATTGTTTTCCACTCAGCTTCTTCAAATACGCATAAGTTAATGTGACAAGGGGTTTCTCTTTTTTTCCCGGGTAGACGTCTACGATCTCCGAGGCGATCTCGCCTCCCGCGAGCTCCCGGATCAGTACCGCCGCTCTTTTCAATGCATGGACCGTGCCGGAAATATCCATTCCCTTCTCGTAATGCAGGGCGGCGTCGGTGCGCAACCCATGCCGGAAGGATGTTTTTCGGATATCGGTAGGATTGAACCAGGCGCTTTCCAGAAAGATATTCCGGGTGGAACCGCTTATCCCGCTGTACAGACCGCCAAAAACCCCGGCCATGGCAATCCCACCCTCCGCATCGCAGATCATCAGGTCTTCTGCAGACAATTTCCGCTCCTTCTCATCCAGCGTTACGAATGGAGTTCCCTCCGGCAGGTTTCGCACAATGATCTCGCGGCCTTTGATCGCGTCAAGGTCAAAAGCATGCAGGGGCTGCCCCAGTTCATGCAAGACGAAATTGGTAATATCGACGATATTGCTGATCGACCGGATCCCGATAGCTTTCAGTCTTTCCTGCATCCATCGGGGGGATTCTTTGATGGTGATCCCTTTTATGCTGAGACCGGAATATCGGCCGCAAGACGTGGGGTTGAGGATGCTCACGGCAACCGGAAGCGAATTCCCGCCGACCGCAAATGCATCCACCGAAGGCAGTTTGGGGCGGTACTCCTTGTTCTCATGGTGAGTTAGCCAGGCGCAGACATCCCGCGCAACTCCCCAATGGCTCATGGCATCCATATGATTGGGGGTAAGACCAATGATGATCAGGGTGTCCGACCAGGGTTTGAACCAATCGGCTGCAGGCATTCCGACGGGCGCCTCTGACGGCAGCACCAGGATGCCGGCATGGCTCTCACCCAACCCGATCTCATCCTCTGCGCAGATCATCCCGTGACTTTCCACGCCCCTGATCTTCGCAATTTTCAGGGTGACCGGCTCACCGTTCACCGGATAGATTGTCGTACCCGGCAGCGCCACTACGACTTTCTGACCCGCGGCTACATTTGCCGCGCCGCAAACGATGGACAGGGGCTGCGGACCGCCGGCATCCACCCGTGTCAGCTTCAGCTTGTCGGCATTGGGATGCGACCCGCTTTCGAGCACTTCGCCGATCACCAGCCCCTTCAATCCCCCTCTTACCGCCTCATATTGCTCCAGCCCTTCCACTTCCAGGCCGACGGATGTGAGAATCTGCGAAAGCTTTTCCGGCTCGATCTTTACCGGTAAATAATCACAAAGCCAATTGTAACTGATGGTCATGAAGGATACCCTTTGGTTGGATCGCAAAGGTAAAAGGTAATTGAAGATTATCGATCCCGGCCCAAAACAAATTGCCATCAGCATCGTTCTACCTAACCAACATGGCAATATTTGTCAATCTGTCAAAATTTGGCAATCAATTGTTAATGCTTTAAAATGGCCGGTAATTTGCATGATTCCTGCTACTGACTTATCAAAACCACCTAAAAATTGTCTTATGCGTAAACTGTATTATGCGCTGGTCGCCCTTGCGCTCTTTGGCCAATTTTCCTGCGGACCGACACATGTCGTTGTGGAAAGCCCGGCTCCGGCTCCGCCTCCCCCGCCTCCTTCCGAAGTCTCCTATCAAAACTTCTATGATGCCCTGAGCCCCTACGGCGAGTGGATCAACAACCCGGAATACGGATATGTTTGGATGCCCAATGTCGGTCCGGATTTCAGACCCTATGCAACCAACGGCAATTGGGTGTATACCGATGAAGGCTGGACATGGGCCTCCAATTATTCCTGGGGCTGGGCCCCGTTCCATTATGGCCGCTGGTTCTATGAAGACGGTTATGGCTGGATGTGGATACCTGGTAATGAGTGGGCGCCGGCCTGGGTAAGCTGGCGGCGGAGCCCTGATTATTATGGCTGGGCGCCTCTGGGTCCCAGTGTAAGCATGACAGTAGCGGTTGGTGGCGGCTACAATCCGCCGCCGCACTATTGGTGCTTCGTTCCGCAACAATACGTGACCAGCCCCCATGTCAACAATTATTACGTCAGCGAACAGCAGAACGTTACGATCATCAACAATACTACTGTTATCCGGAACACGACGGTCGTCAACAATACTTATAACAATACGACGGTCATCAACAACAATATCAGCAACACCCGTGTCACGGTCAATAACTACGCAGGCGGCCCTGATCCGGGCGAAGTATCCCGGGTGACCGGCACCCCGCTGCGTCCTGTTGCGGTGCGGGAGAGCAATACGCCCGGCGCAAATAGCGGTGGAGGGGGGTTCGCGATCTACCGGCCAAAGATCAACGCACTGCAGACCAGTGGCGGTACGGGGGGGGCTTCGTCCCATCCCGCTCCGGCGCGTGTTCAGACCTTAACGAATGTCCGGCCTGTGAATCCTGCGGTTTATAACAATCGCCAGCCGATGAATCAACCTGTCATCCAGCCGGCAAATCGGCCGGTCAGTGAACCGGCAAATCGGCCGGTCAGCCAGCCGATGAATCAATCAATCACCCAGCCGGTCAATCAGACAGTCAGCCAACCGGCAAATCGGCCGACCAACCAACCAGTGAATCAGCCGGTCAGCCAGCCATCCGGGCAACCGGGAGGTCAACCGGCCTTTCGTCCCGCCAGTACAGGCACCAATAGTAGTGCCGGCGGGACCGGGACTGCCAACGTCAATGCGCATCCGGTTCAGCCGGCAACCAACGCCAATGCACCCAAACCCCAGGCCCCGCAAGGCCAGAAGCCGAAGAACAAGCCAAAGAAGCCGAATCCAAATAACCCGAATAATAAGCCGCAAACGCCGTGAAACCGCATCCTGTAGTTTCGGTCTCCCGGCAAAATTTTTGCACTTAATTCTTTCTGCACAGGAAGTGTGAATTTTGTTGCGAAAAGGACTGAAAACTTTTTTAAATTGTGGATAGCTCGTTGGGGACTGTGCGTAAAGGTGGATAATCGGTGGATAAACAGGTGAATTTCTATAGGAAAAATATAGAAAAAGAAAATTCTCTTCGGTA
>DATMLR010000394.1:0-2278 GCA_035570015.1 Puia sp. | reverse complement strand
GCCTGCTGACGGAACCAGGTCACCTGCCGGCTCAGTCCGTCCAGGTCGGAGACAGACAAATTGCATTCCTGCGCGGCCTTGATCAGCTGGCTGGTTAGTTGGTAGGCCCGCAGACGTTTCTTGCTGCCCGCAACATAGGTGTTGATCGCCGGAATGTCTTTGGGGATCACCGCTGCGCGCATCGCATCGAATTGCAGCCCCGCAAAGGCAAGCCCCATCGTATTGACTGGCGACCATTCGTGTTTACCATCAAAGAGGATGAGCCGGTGCCGGGTCCGTGTCTTGTCCAGCGCGTCGCTGATGGTAACGAGTTCAGTGAGGTTCATGTCACCCTGACCCGCGATAGCCGTGAAGCTGAAGGGAAAATCACCCGCCGATACTCCGTCGGGCAACCCCGCGCCACCGGCGATCACGCCGGCGATACCCGGATGCTGGATGGCGATATAACTGGCCACTTTCGCGCCGCCCGAAAAGCCGATCGTATAGACGCGGCGGGTGTCTATTTTCAACCGGCTTCGCGTATCCGCAGCCAGCTGTTGCCAGATCGTCTCCGTCGTCGCCCAGTCATTTCCATTTTTGGAGTTGTTGCTGCCCACCAGGATAAAACCGTACGCGTCCGCCAGTGCCTTGTATTTCCTGACCGGCAGGATACCGGAACCATGTGGGTCGAAGCAATAGGCCACCGGCATGGCCGCCTTATTCCCTTTGGCGGGAATGTACAAGGCGTAAGACTGGGTGGGATCCGTCGAACAGCGGACGCTGTCGGTCAGCTGGGCCCGGGATAACAGGGCAATGGAACAAAGGATACCCGATAAGAGGACATATTTCATAAGTACGCCAAATGTAGGCTTAAATTTTAAGCGAATGGATATACGCTGCGCTGGGTTCGAAGGTTTCAAAGTTCATTTCGACAAAGAAATTCTTCACCCCACCGATCTTTGCCGTTTGGAAAAACTCCTTCCAGTCGATCATCCCCTGGCCGATCGGGACATACTTCTTGTCCGCCGACCAGTCGGAAAGATGAGAGGAGATGAACCGGCCGGGATATTTGGTGAAATAGGTGGAGGCCTTATAGCCCAGCGTGATCACCTCGGTCTGGAACTGCATCTTCACCAGCGCCGGGTCGAACGCTGACATCAGCGCATCGTAGATCAGCTGCCCCCGGAGTTCCTTGAATTCCATGGTATGATTGTGGAACCCCGTTGCCATTCCCGCCGCCTTGATCTTCTCAGCGATCTTGTTCAGCTGTTCCGCGTTCTTTTTATAGTCGTCAAGAGTGGGGTTGTTCTGCAGCCAAAAAGTGGAGCAGATCATCTGAGATAGGCCCAGGCCTTGCGCAAATTCGATCCGCTCGTCGAGATGATCTTTTAATCCACCCCATCCAAAATGACAGCTGGGACAGATAAGACCGGTATCGGTGATCATGGTTTTCAGATCGGCAGGCTTAGTACCCACCAGGGAGCCAAATCCTATATCTTTATAGTCGTCAGGCGCACACATTTCGACCAGATCGTAGCCAAAACCGCGCATCGTCTTCAAGGTGCCAGTAAAATCCCCGGCCAGGCGGTCCCGGATCGGAAAGGTCTGGAAACCGAGCGGAACATCGACAAAATATGGATTCGCGCGCAACAGCGCGGGAAGATTAGCCAAGGTCCACGCCGCGCCAAGGCCCATGGTCGTTTGACCAATGAATTTTCTTCTGCTTAATTTTTGCATTGGTTTGGTTTTAGATCGTGTCGAGATCCCAACCCGCGCGGTATTCGCGGGAAAGATATTTATTGGCGTCGGCGTTGTTCGTGATGGTGCGGCTCGCGGCGTCGTATCTCAGCGAGGAGCGGGCGCGAAGGGAGACCGCATAGAGGTTGATCGCTTCCGTGATGTCTTCGGCTTCGCGGAAGGAGCCCGTGTATTGCTGTCCAGATTTTATGGCATCGATAAAGGTCTGGATGGCGACAGTGTATCGTGCCACCTCGTCCCGGCGGGGTGTGGGCGGAGCGGTTTCCATCCGAGTGCCGGAGAGGATTTGAGGATTGTCGACGTTGAAGCCGCAGAGAATCTTGCCTTTGTCTCCAACGAACATCATCCCTTCGGGTTGCAGCTCTTTATTTTGTGTCAGCAGCTCATCTGGAATGGCCGGGCGGATGCCGCCATCGTACCAGATAAGGTCTACAGGAGGGCGAGAGCCGTTTGCCGGATATTTGAAGCGGACCGAGCAGGCCGTTGGGAAGGAGAAGTCGTTTTTGATCTGGAAGGGGGTGACCCCATTGAAGGCGGTGAC
>DATMLR010000393.1:0-9966 GCA_035570015.1 Puia sp. | reverse complement strand
CCGTTCATCCCCGGAATAAAGACCAGCAACAGCGACGACGCCGCAATGAACAACCCCGCATAAGCTATATACGCCCGCTTATTCCTCCGCGAGACCACTAATTTTGTCCGAAACTCCATAACCCAATTTACAACTTTTCATAAATAACCGCCGCCCCTTGCCCCACCCCCACACACATCGTGGCCAACCCATACCGCAAACCGGGGCGCCGCCCCATCTCATGCAAAAGCGTCGTAGAAATACGAACACCACTGCACCCCAACGGATGCCCGATCGCAATCGACCCGCCATTCACATTGACCCGCGAAGCATCGAGCCCCAGTTCCCGCATACACACCAGCGCCTGCACCGCAAAAGCCTCATTCAATTCGACCAACCCCAGATCACCCACCGATAACCCGGCCCGCTGCAACGCCTTCCGCGTCGCCGGGATCGGCCCCACACCCATGATCGCCGGATCAACCCCCGCCACCGCCATACTCACCACCCGCGCCACCGGCCGCAAGCCGAACCGCGCAACCGCCGTCTCCGAAGCCAGCAACATCGCCGCAGCGCCATCATTGATCCCCGCCGCATTCCCCGCCGTCACTGTACCATCCTTGATAAACGCCGGCCGCAACGCCGCCAACTTCTCCATCGACGTATGACGCGGCTGCTCATCCGAAGCAAAAAAGATCTTTTCCTCCTTACCTCCCAGGACCTCCACCGGCGCTATCTCCGCCGCCCACTTCCCCGCCGCCAGCGCGCCAAAATATTTCTCCTGCGACTCCAGCCCAAACGCATCCTGCTCCTCCCGCGACACCTTCCACTGCCGCGCCACATTCTCCGCCGTCTCCCCCATGGAGTAAGGATGATACTGCTCCGCCAATCGTTTATTCACAAACCGCCACCCGATCGTCGAATCGAAAACCTCCGCCTGACGACTAAAAGCATGACTGGCCTTCCCCATTACAAAAGGTGCCCGCGTCATACTCTCCACTCCGCCGGCAATATAGAGATCTCCTTCCCCGCACGCAATCGCGCGCGCCGCATCCATCACGGCCTGCAGACCAGACGCACACAACCTGTTAACCGTGGACCCCGCCACCGTCACCGGCAGCCCGGCCAGCAAAGCCGCCATCCGCGCCACATTCCGGTTATCCTCCCCCGCCTGATTCGCATCCCCCGCAATCACATCCTCGATCGCCGCAGGATCCGCCGAAGGATTCCGCGCCAGCAAGACCCGGATCACATGCGCCAAAAGATCATCCGGCCGGATCGAGCTCAACCCGCCACCCAACTTCCCGATCGGCGTCCGAACCGCATCGACAACATATACTTTATTCATAAATCCACGATGATTTGGGCCGCAATTTACACGAATTACCCAATCTTCAACATCCATCATCATCGCCCCTAATACCTCACCCGCCAATCCCGTTCAACCCCATCCCCCCCTTAACATCCCAACAACAATTCCCCCCGGTACCTTTGCCGAACTCTGCTGACCTCCCCAAGACACCAGAATGAACATCCTACTAATCGAAGATGAACCCAAAGTAGCCGACTTCATCCGGAAAGGCCTTCAGGAACAGCTCAACCATGTCGAACTGGCCTACGACGGCCTATTTGGCGAAAAACTCGCGCTGGAGAACGAATACGACCTCGTCATCCTCGACGTCATCCTCCCGGGCATCAGCGGCCTCGAACTCTGCCGCCGCATCCGCACCTACAAGGCCGACCTCCCCATCCTCATGCTCACCGCCCTCGGCGCCACCAAAGACAAAGTGGCCGGCCTCGAATCCGGCGCCGACGACTACCTCGTCAAACCCTTCCATTTCGAAGAGCTCCTCGCCCGCGTAAAAGCTCTTGGCCGCCGCCGCATGCTCGTCTCCCCCGGAATCACCTACCGCATCGCCGACCTCGAAGTCGACGGCTATAAGAAAACCGTTCGCCGCGCCGGCAAAGACATCCTCCTCACCGCCAAAGAATTCTCCCTCCTCGAACTGCTCATCATCAACAAGAACCGCGTGCTCTCCCGAACCCAGATCGCCGAAACCGTTTGGGGCATCAATTATGACCGCGGCACAAACCTGATCGACGTATATATCAACTATCTCCGGTCGAAGATCGATCGGGGTTTCGAACCCACCCTCATCCATACCGTCATCGGCATGGGCTATGTTCTAAAGGAAGAATCATGAAAACCCCCTGTCATCCCTCAACCAATCCATCATGAAAACCCCCTGTCATCCCTCAACCAATCCATCATGAAAATCCCCTGTCATCCTCAACCAATCCATCATGAAAATCCGCGACCGCCTCTCCCTCCAATTCGCGGGCCTTTCCGCGGTCCTGCTCTTCCTCGTGCTGGCGGCCATCTACGGGCTATTCTGGAATAACCGCCAGCAGGATTTCTATACCCATCTCCTCGATCGCGCCATCACAAATGCCGAGCTCTTCCTTGCCCAGGATAACCTGTCCGCCGAGAAGTTCCGCGAAGTGCAAAAGAAGTATCCCCAAACCCTGCCCGATGAGATCGTGCATATCTATAATGACAAGGACCAGTCCGTCTTTATAAACGATAGCACCTCCCAATGGAACAGTGATATCATCGACCGCGTCCGGCAGGAGAAATCCTTCTACTACTCCAAAGGGACCCGCCAGACCGTCGGCATCTTCTATCGCGACAATTCCGGTGACTTCGTCATCCTCGCCTCGGCGGTCGACAAAGACGGATTCGCAAAACTCCAGCAGCTGCTGGGCATTATGGTCGTTGGTTTTATGATCTCCGTCGCCATCCTCTTCTTCGCAGGGCGCCTCTTCGCCCGGATCGCCCTCTCCCCGATTATCAAGGTCATCAATGACGTCAGGATCATCCGCTCCTCCAGCCTCAACAAAAGACTCGAAACCAAAGGAGGCAAAGACGAGATCAACGAACTCGCAGTGACATTCAATAACCTGCTCGAACACCTCGAACAATCCTTTGAGGCCCAAAACTCCTTCGTAGCCCACGCCTCCCACGAACTCCGCACGCCCGTGACCTCCATCATCGGCGACGTCGAAGTGACCCTCTCACAGGAACGCACAAATGACGACTATGTAAAGACCCTGCAAGGCGTACTCGCCGAATCCGAAAAGCTGAACGACCTCATTAATAATCTCTTCGAACTGGCCCAAACCAATATCGACATCACCGAATTCCGCGACCTGCGCCTCGACGAACTGATCTGGCAGATCAAGGACGAATGGACCAGCCGAACCCCCGAAAACCAGATCGACCTCCAATACCACCTCCCCGAAGACCCACGGAAATATACCATCCAGGGGAATAACTACCTGCTGTTTATCGCCATCAGCAACATCCTGAAAAACGCTATCAAGTTCTCCAACAACCACATGGTGTCCCTTCGCCTATATTTACGTGACAATACCCCGGTCATCAGTATCCGCGATTCCGGGATCGGCATCGGAAAGGAAGACCTCCAAAAGATCTTCCAACCCTTCTTCCGCGGCGCCAACTCCTTCGGTTATGCGGGCTACGGCGTCGGCCTCTCCCTCGCCGACAAGATCTTCCGCCTCCACAATGTCCGCGTCGACGTCAAATCCCAGCTCGAAAAAGGCACCGAATTCCAGCTCTTCTTTTCGGTGTAACCAGCTATTCACCGTTCCTCGCCACCGCCCAACCTACCTATGTCCTCCCGTTAAACATCTGTTAACCCCCGCCCCCCATAAGTCATTCACAACGAATAATTTAAATTCAACATTAGAACCCGTTAATCTCCCTTTAATCCCCCCTTAATCTCCCCCTAATTCTAACCTAATCACCCCCGGTTACTTTTGACCTCCTCCGATTGCTGGCCACACTAAAATAAAAACTCGCACATGCCAAGACCTCGCAGCATCGGAATGACCATCGCCTTCATTTTGGCTATCGCCACCACCTCTCAACCCGCAGCCGCGCAAGCACCCGTTCGGGACACCCTGAAACTGGACCTGTTCCATGCCGAGAAGATCTTCCTAGACTCCAACTTCCAGCTCCTCGCCCAACGGTATAATATAGACGTTCAAAGAGCCCTCATCCTGCAGGCCAAACTTTGGCCCAATCCAAACCTGAGCGTCTCCCAGGGTCCCATCATCCCCATCTACGACCCCAATTCCCAATACCCGCATTCCAATTTTTTCTATAAGAATGAGCTCTCCGCCAGCATCTCCCAACTCATCCTGCTGGCAGGAAAACGGAACAAACAGATCAAGTTAGCGCAGGCAAATACCAAACTGGCGGAGCAACAGTTCTTCGACCTCCTGCGAACCCTCAAATACGCCCTTCGCAGCGATTTCTTCAACATTTACTATCTCCAGGAATCCGCCAGGGTCTACGCCCAGGAGATCAAAGCGCTCCGCCAGGTTGTCGATGCCTATGTCCAACAGCAGGGTAAGGGCTACATCGCCGAAAAGGAAGTGGTGCGGATCAGAGCCCAGCTCCTAAGCTTCCAGGCCGAATACCTGGGCCTTATGAACCAGATCATGGGCCTGGAGAGCGAGCTCCGGCTTACCGTGCAGGTCAAGCCTAACGTCTATATCCAACCGGTAGCAGATTCTGCAAGCCTCAGCCAGCTGGACCCGGGCAGGTATGCGTTAACCGCCATGCTCGATTCCGCCTATAACCACCGTACGGATCTGCAAATCGCCAGAACAAATACCGACATCAACAAGCTCCAATACAGCTACCAGAAGGCACTCGCCGTCCCCGACCTCACGCTGAGCCTGGAATATGACAAGCAGGGCAGCTATGCACAGAACTTCCAGGCACTGGGCGCATCTATCGACCTCCCGACGTTCAACCGCAATCAGGGTAATATCAAATCCGCCCGGTACGCCATCGATAACACGGTCGCCCTTCAGCGAAGTACCGAAGCCAACGTGTCGGAGACCATCACCAACGCCCTGGAGATCGCCTATACCCAGAATAGCCTTTATAAAACCCTGGACGCCCGATTTCCCGCGGATTTCGAACGGCTGGCAAACGCCGAGCTTCAAGCCTACGAAAAGCGGACCATCGGCCTCCTGGAGTTCCTGGATTTCTATGATGCGTTCAAGCAGAACGTGGTGCAGTTGAACACCATCCAGTACAATCGCGTCCAGGCATTCGAAGACCTGAATTACTATACCGCCACTAACTTATTCAATTAATAACCCATGCACAAGCGATTCCTCCAGATCATCCGGAAGCACAAGCGATCCCTCCAGATCACACGGAAACCCACCAACATGAGATACCTCCTGATCATTTCGATCATTTTCGCATTCGCCGCGTGTCGCGAAAACAATGAGAACGTCCTCGTAGCCCGGGAGCCCTATATCATCCCCGACTCCCTCCTTCACACCCTAACCTTCGATTCGGTCAAAAGAGGCGAGCTGATCAATTCGATCGTCTTTACGGGCCAGGTCGATTTCAACCAGGACAAGCAGGTGAATATCTTTCCCCTGATCAGCGGCAACGTCGAGGACGTCAAAGTACAGCTGGGGGATTACGTCAACCAGGGCCAGCCGCTGGCCGTTGTGAAAAGTGCCGAAATGGCTGGCTATACCAACAGCCTGATCCAGGCAGTGACCAGCGTCAACGCTACAAAGAAACAACTCGACGCCACTAAAGACCTGTATTCCAGCGGCCTCGCCTCCAACCTGGACGTAACCAACGCCCAGGTGAATTATGATCAGGCAGTCTCCCAGCTCGAGATGGCCAAACGCATCCTCAAGATCAACGGTAACGACACCGCCGGCCAGTATGTCGTGAAAGCTCCCATCAGTGGATTCATCGTGCAGAAAAATATCACAAACGCCCAAGCTATCCGCACCGATAACAGCAACCCACTGTTCGTCATTTCCGACCTGCAGAATGTCTGGGTATGGGCAAACGTCTACGAATCCAATCTCGATAAGATCCACTTCGGCGACCATGTCGACGTAACCACCTTATCTTATCCCGGCAGGCACTTCGACGGTCGCGTGGATAAGATCATGCACGTTCTCGACCCCAATAGCCGCGTGACCAAGGTCCGCGTCGTTATCGACAACGCCGACTACGCCCTGCGTCCGCTGATGTTCGCCAGCGTGAACATCTCGAACACCCAGCACCAGCAAGCGCTCTATGTACCGAAATCTGCGCTGGTCTTCGAGACCAGCCGCTATTATGTATTGGTTTACCACGGCAACGGCAAAGCGGATATCACTCCTGTAGACCCGCTGAACACCCTGGCCAATGCAGTGGACGGTAAGGTCTATATCAGAGAGGGTGTTACCCAGGGTCAGACCGTCATCACCAAGGACGCCATGCAGATCTTTGATCAATTGAACAATTAAAACGCTCTCCATGACCAAATTCCTCCGTGGCATTATCGGGTTTTCGCTAAAGAATAAATACTTCATCATTTTTATTACCTCCCTGTTGATCGTTACCGGGGTGATCACCTTTATCAATATGCCCATTGAGGCATTCCCGGACGTGACCAACACCGAGATCGATATCATCACCCAATGGCCGGGCCGCAGCGCCGAAGAGGTCGAAAAGTTCGTGACCATCCCGATCGAGATCGCCATGAACCCCGTGCAGGAGAAGCTCAGCCTTCGCTCGACCAGTATTTTCGGCCTTTCCTATGTGAAGATCATCTTCGATGACAACGTGAAGGACCCCGCGGCCCGCCAGCAGGTCATGAACCTCCTGCCCAACGCAACACTTCCCGCAAACGCGGTGCCCTCCGTTCAGCCACCTACCGGACCTACCGGCGAGCTCTATCGCTATACCATCCAGAGCAGCTTCCGCGACGTCCGCGAGCTGAAGACCATGCAGGACTGGGTCATCGACCGCCAGCTTCGCAGCGTTAACGGCGTAGGAGATATCAACAGCTTCGGCGGGAAGACAAAGACCTATGAGATCAAAGTCGACCCCGGCAAACTCACCAACCTCGGCCTTACCGCGCTCGACGTGTTTAACGCCGTCCAGAATACCAACATCAACGTGGGCGGTGACATGATCTTCCAGAACGACCAGGGCTTTGTCGTCCGCGGTATCGGCCTGCTGAATGATGTCGAAGAGATCAAGAATATCGTCATCCAAAACAACAACGGCGTTCCCCTCCTCGTAAAAGACGTGGCCACCGTGGAGATCTCCAACGTCCCTCGTCTGGGCTGGATCACCCGCGCCGACGGAACCGACCCCACCAAAGGACCAAGAAAGGTTGTCAAACAGGATGACGTCGTCGAAGCCATCATCGTCATGCGAAAAGGCGAGAACCCCACCGAAGTGGTCCGCAACATCGAAAACAAGATCCGCTACCTCAACCAATTCGTTCTCCCGGCCGATACAAAAATCGTCCCTTATTATGACCGGACAGACCTGATCGACTATGCCACACATACGGTTTTGCATAATCTTGTTGAAGGCGTCCTGCTGGTCGTCATCCTCATCTCCCTCTTCCTCTTCGACTGGCGGGCTACTGTCGTCGTCGCCGTCATCATACCCATCTCCCTGCTCTTTGCCTTTATCTGCCTTAACCTGATGCACATGTCGGCCAACCTCCTGTCCCTCGGCGCCGTGGACTTCGGGATCATCCTCGACGGTACGATCGTGATGGTGGAGGGCATCTTCGTTATCCTTGACCATACCGCGAAGAAGGTGGGTATGGAACGATTTAACAAGATGTCCAAACTTGGCATCATCAAAAAATCCGCCGCCGAGATCGGCAAACGTCCCTTCTACCTGAACGTCATCATTATCACCGCCCTCCTCCCCATCTTCGCATTCCAGAAGGTGGAAGGTAAAATGTTCTCGCCGCTGGCGTATACGCTGAGTTTCGCCCTCCTTGGCTCCCTGATCACAACCCTCACCCTGGTCCCGGTGATGATCAGCATGCTCATGCGGAAGAATGTGCGGGAAAAACATAACCCCATCGTCGAACCGGTCATGAACCTCATGCAGCGGGGCTTCCAGCTGGCCTGGCGTTTCAAGGAGATCGTAGTGCTTTGCGCCCTGATCGTAATGGTCGTCGGCATCTACTCCTTTAAATTCCTGGGCTCGGAATTCCTGCCGCAGCTGGACGAAGGGAGCCTCTGGCTCCGCATTCAAAGCGACTACAGCGCCGGCCTGGATAAATCCGTGGAGATCTCCAAACAGGCCCGGGACATCATCATGCAATTCCCGCAGGTCCAATACTGCGTTTCTCAGACCGGCCGCCCGGACGATGGCACCGACGTGACCGGTTACTACAACAATGAATTCGATGTCCTGATGTTCCCCGAAGGCACCTGGCAGCCCGATATCTCAAAGGCGGAACTGATCGATACTATGAATAAGGCCCTGTCGGTCATCCCGGGGGTAAACCTCAATTTCTCCCAGCCGATCAGCGACAACGTGGAAGAAGCCGTATCCGGGGTTAAGGGTAGCCTGGTGCTGAAGATCTTCGGCGACTCCCTGGAGTATATGGAAGGGGAATTGCAGAAGTATTATAACGTGCTGCAGAACGTCAAGGGTATCACCGACCTCGGTATCATGCACAACATCGGCCAGCCCGAATTGGATATCAATCTCGACCAGGGTAAAATGGGTCTCTATGGCGTTGCCGCTGCCCAGGCGAATGCGGTCATCAGTATGGCCATCGGTGGCCTCGGGCCCGGCGGCGTTCCGGCCAGCACACTCTACGAAGGCATCAAAACCTTTGATATCCGCGTCCGCCTCCCCGAAGAATACCGCAAAACGCCGGATGAGATCGGCAACCTCCTCGTCCCCACCATGAGCGGCAGTAAGGTGCCCATCAAGGAAATTGCCGATATCACGGAAAGGACAGGCGCCGCACTGATCTATCGCGACGACAATAGGCGATATGCCGCACTGAAATTCTCCGTCCGCGGTCGCGACATGGGCAGCACCATCGCAGAGGCCCAGGAGAAATGTGATGCAGCCGTCCACCTGAGGCGCGGCTATAGCATGGCCTTCCAGGGTGACTTCGAAAACCAGCAGCGCGCACAGAAACGCCTGGCGCAGGTCGTCCCCATCAGCCTGACCCTGATCTTCCTCCTGCTGATCAGCATGTTCGGCAACTTCAAGGACGCACTGCTGGTCTTTATCAACGTACCCTTCGCCATCGTGGGGGGCATCGCAGCCCTCTATATCACCGGAACGAACTTCAGTATTTCCGCGGGTATCGGCTTCATCGCCCTCTTCGGGATCTGTATCCAGGACGGGATCATCCTGATCACGATGTTCAAGGAAAATCTGGCACACGTAGGCGGATCACATTCCTTCTGGTACGACATCGAAACGATGGAAGACTCGTCCACCGCCCCCACCAAAGGTTCACATCTCTCCCTGTATGATTCCATTCGCATGGGCGTGCGCGCCCGTATCCGGCCCGTGATGATGACCGCACTCATGGCCGCCATCGGCCTGACCCCCGCTGCCCTCTCGCACGGTATCGGGTCGGAAAGCTCGCGACCCCTAGCCCGTGTCGTGATCGGCGGTATCCTGAGCGCGATGCTGTTCTCCCTGTGGGTCTTCCCGCTAATCTTCGGCTGGGCCTATAGAAATTTCCATAAAAAGAAGTAACTTCCCCGACACACCAAAACAACCCCTTATGGGATCCCAAGCCGCTCAAGCCCAACTCTGGGGCCGCCAACCGAAAGACTGGTCCGCCATCCAGGAACCAACCGGAAAGGCCGGTTACGACTACGCCCTCAAAGCACTCAACCTTACCGGCCAGGAAACCCTCCTCGATATCGGCTGCGGCACCGGTGTATTCCTAAGCCTCGCCGCCCCCAAAGTCCGCTGGATCGTAGGCTTCGACGCCACCGTCGAGTTCGCCGAAGAAGCCCGCCGCCGCCTCCCCGCCTACCCCTTCCTCGTCGGCGACATGGAAGACCTTCCCCTCCCCGACGAAGCGTACGATATCGTCACCGGATTCAACTCCTTTCAATACGCCGCCACCATCAGCA
>DATMLR010000392.1:0-12035 GCA_035570015.1 Puia sp. | reverse complement strand
GAAATTGACCTATCTTGCCTGGGGAAAATAGCATGAAGAAATATAGTATCATACTACCAGTCAGGAATGGGGGCGTGTATGTCCGGGAGTGTATAAACGCCATATTGGCTCAGACGCTGGACGATTTCAATCTGATCATCCTTGACAATTGCAGCACGGATGGGACCACTGAGTGGATTGAAAGTCTCAATGACGGAAGGATCGTGTGTCACCGGTCGTCGGCATCGCTAAGCATTGAAGAGAATTGGGGGCGGATAAAGGACATTCCGAAGAACGAATACATGACGATGATCGGCCATGATGATATCCTGGAAAGAGATTACCTGGCAGTGATGGACGCCCTGATCCGAAAGCATCCCGACGCCAGCCTTTATCAGACCCATTTCCGGTACATCGATCCGAAGGGTTCTACGATCCGGCTCTGCAAACCGATGGATGAGCAGCAGACTGCGTCGGAACTAACTGCTTTTATCCTTTCCGGCATGACCGATATCATGGGAACTGGTTTCCTGATGCGATCTGCTGATTACGATCGGCTGGGAGGGCTACCACCATATCCGAACCTGTTGTTTGCAGACTTCGAGCTGTGGATCGAACTGACCAGGATAGGGTATAAAGCAACCGCAATGGAAGAATGTTTTTGTTTCCGGCTGCATCAGAGCACAACGTCCGTCTCGCCGAATATCAAATATCATGAAGCGTTTGAGCGGCTGATCGATTACCTTGGAACACTGAAGCGGAATGACCCGCTGATGGATAACGTGATCCGGCGCTATGCCGTTCAATTTATCGAAAGTTATTCCAAAGGCCTGGCGCACCGGCTTTTGCGGACACCTGCCCCTCGCCGCAGTGGATTGACCGTTGAGAAGCTTTTAACCAGAAGCGCACAATACGCTATGTTGCTCGCACCGGGGAACAACTATGATCCCTACCGGCGGTTTAGTGTAAAGCTTGCAGGGGTCATTGACCGTTATTGGCTGAGCCGCCGGCTGTTTCTGCTTTTCAAGAGTCTGTATCCACATCCATTGTATTCATGAACGTATCCATTATCATCGTCAACTACAAAACCCCCGGGCTGGTGATCGATTGCCTGGAGACGATATATCGCGAGACAACGGGGATCAGCTTTGAAGTGATTTTGGTGGACAACGATTCGGGAGATAACAGCAAAGACCTGGTGTTGAAGGCTTTCCCCGATGTGCGATGGATCGGCATGGGATATAATGCCGGGTTTGCCAGAGGGAACAATGAAGGTATCCGTCAGTCCCGTGGTGAGGCGGTCCTCCTGCTGAACCCGGATACGCTTATTGAAGATGGCGCCATAACCGGCTGTTACGAGCTGGTGGCGGCGTCGAACTACGTTGCATGCGGGGTACAGTTGCTTAACCCCGACCGGAGCCCCCAGATCTCCGGGAATTTCTTTATGAAGGGCGGCCTGAATTATCTCCTGCCTTTACCGTTCCTGGGTGCGCTGGTAAAGGGTCTGGGGAATCTACTGCGGGTGGCTAAGCCCCACGTTCCTGTTGCGGGCGCGCTGGTGGAAGTAGATTGGGTCAACGGGGCTTTTCTCATGGTCAAGCGGTCAGCTTTTGAACTGGCAGGGTTGATGGATGAGGACTTCTTTCTGTATGCGGAGGAGGCCGAATGGTGCAGCCGGTTAAGGAAGATCGGGCGGCTTTGTATATACGGCCAATACCGGGTTGTCCATCTGCAGGGGGTATCCGCGAATGAGACCTTTAGTTCGGAAGGGAAAGGATATTATAATTTGTACGATCGGAAGGGGCTGCAGATCATGCTCTCGAATTTTGTGCGTATCCGCAAGCAGTTTGGGGTAGGATGGTTCGTGGTACAATTGGGATTCTATTTGCTGGAGGTGCCGGTATTTGCGGTGGGGATCGTCGTGTCGCGGGTGTTTGGGCGCAAACGGGGTTATAGCTGGGGGATGTTTCGTCGCTATTGCGTGAATGTCGGTTATGTCGCGGGTAAAAGCGGGACCATTATTCGGAATAAGCCTTATTTTTATAAGATACTATGAGTGGTATCCGGTGGATATTGCTGCTTTGTTCTATCGGCGTTCAGTCCGCTGTCGCGCAGGAGTACAGCTATACACATTATGATATAGCGGACGGCCTTGCGAGCTCTATGGTATATTGTATCACGCAGGATAAAGAGGGATTTATCTGGGTAGGGACGGAAGCGGGCGTTTGCCGGTTCGACGGGACGCATTTTTCGACGTTCACTTCTGCTGACGGGTTGCCTGACGCAGAGGTCTTGCAGATGTTCGGTGACTCGAAGGGGCGGGTCTGGATGGCGCCCTTCAGGGGTTCGGTCTGCTATTATTATCAAGGAGAGATCCATCATCCGGGAAACGATTCTCTTCTTGCCGCCATCCGGCTGCATGATAACAGCATCGAGAATTTCGCTGAAGATGCGAAAGGGAATATACTTATCCAGGAGAAGACGGCTTTACATTTGATAGGTCCCACGGGCCGGGTAAGAACCTTCGATTCCGCCGGGGGCGCCCCGATTGACAGCAGTGGTGGATGCAGCCGGAGCCGAAGCGGTTATTTCCATGTACAGATCAGGGGAAAGATCTATGAGCTTTCGGAAAAGGGATTGACGTCTCCGACATCGATCAGGATTATGGATCCGCTTCCAAATTATACTTCTTTATCGCCTTCCTGGGCCGTCTGGCGCACCGGCTTAGCAACGGCGAAGATCAGGTCATTCGTTGACGGCCGGTCTATGAAAATTCCCTTCGGATTTCCGATTGCCTCGCACGAATCTTATTCGATCGTCAAAGACAGTTTATTGTTTGATAACCAATTTTCCGGTGCCGTCGAGTATGATCCACAACGGGAAAGGGTCATTCAGCGTTTTCTTCCCGGGCGGAGGGTTTCCAGAACCTTCAGGGATAGAGCCGGCAATCTGTGGTTCACTACGCTTGGAAGCGGGCTCTTCAGACTCAAATCGGACGAAATCCGCACAATCCATTTTCCAGAGGCCGGCATTGGGGTCTCCTCAGTCCATAGTATTGCGCTCAACGCGACAAAGGACCGCTTGCTGGTAGGGGATAACCACTGCGTCATCTATCCACTATCCCTTCCTGATCTCCGATTCACGAGGACCGGCCCGCTGGATTACTATGGAGAGACCCGGATCATGTATATTCATGATTTAGGTGGCAATAAGTGCCTTGCCGGTACCGATGCCTTCCTTCTGCGAGGTGTGATAGGAGGGAGAATGCGTACCCGGGCCGACATCTGGGGCGGCGTCAAAGCTGCCTGCGAGCTCGATGACCACCGGGTACTGGTCGGCGGTGCTTCGGGTGCGGTTATCTTCGATTTAAGCGTTATGCGCCTGACGGATACGTTGTGGAGGACCCGGGTTACTACGGTTTACGGTAAGAATGATACCAATTACATCGGGACCCTTCAGGGTCTGTGGCGGATCACCGGCAAGGACCCGGCACAATTCATGGGAACCGGGGTCCCATTTCTGCGGAATCGGATCCAGGCGCTTACGGAATCATCCGAAGGGATTTTATGGATCGCTTCCTATGACGCCGGAATTATCGGTTATACCGGGGGCCGGGTTGTCGCCAGGATCAGTCAAATAGACGGATTGATCGGGAATGTGTGTCACTGCCTATATCTGCACGATGGCATCCTCTGGGTAGGGACAGATAAAGGGTTAAACAGGATTGAGCTGAACGAACCCGGCTATCCCGTCACCTGTTTCTCGTCTGACGATGGGTTGGCATCGAACGTTGTCAACGTGATCTATGCCATCGACTCCACCATGTACGTGGGTACTGCCGCCGGCCTCAGCTATTTCGACGAAACGAAAATACACTCCGGCGACGAATGCCGGCTCGTCCTGTCGGCTGCGATCAGCGCAGGCCGTAATCGGGTCGGCGATACGGCAAAGATGCTCCTTCCCGTCAAAGAGAACAATATCCGGTTCGAGTTCGCCGGGATATCCTACCGGTCTGCTGGAAAAATCAGATACCGTTACCGTTTGATTGGGTTGGACAGCGCCTGGAAAGAGACGCAGGACGGCTACCTGGCCTATCCTACCTTGCCTTCCGGCCAATATACCTTTCAGATCCAGGCGGTCAACCGGTTCGGCGAATCCAGCGAAGTTCGAAACGCAAGTTTCGTTGTGGCAACACCGTTCTGGCAAACCATCTGGTTCGAGGCCCTGGTGGTGATTGTTTTTCTGCTCCTTGTCTGGCTGGGAGTTAGCCGTCGAATCCGGCAGATCCGCCGGCGCCAGGATCAGCAGGACCGTTTGGTAAGGGAAAAGGCGGAACTGGAGAACAGGGCATTGCAGGCCCAGATGAACCCGCATTTTATCTTCAATTGTCTGAATTCGATCCAGCAATTTATCTTCGATGGGGATGAGCTCGCCGTCAACAACTATATTTCGGGTTTTGCGCGACTGATCCGGGCTACGCTGCACAATTCTTCGCGGCCTTTTATTTCCGTAACGGATGAGATCAACTATCTCTCCACGTATCTTTCGCTGGAGAAGATGCGGTTCAAGGACAAGATGGAATATTTTGTTGAGGTCGACCCGGCTATTGACCAGGAAAAAAGCCTGTTGCCGCCGATGCTGATCCAGCCTTATGCAGAGAACTGTATGCGGCACGGTCTCCGGCATATGGAAAGCGGCGGGAAGGGTTATATCCTGATTACGATGCAGCGGGAGGAGGGACGGTTAATAATCGTTGTCGAAGACAACGGAATCGGAAGAAAAAAGGCGATGGAATATAAAAGCCGGGAGCATATAGAGTATCAGTCAAAGGGGATGTCGATGACGGCCGCTCGCATTCGGATCATCAGCGCTGTTTATGGCGGGGATATCACGGTAAAAGTGGAAGACGTCATGAATGGGGAGGGCAAGCCCGCAGGCACCCGGGTCCTGATCAGCCTGCCGGAGTTCCGGCATTGGACGGCCGAGCAGGTTTAAGTGGCATATGATCCCGGGGGATAGATTAGCTTTGCCCAGGACCGGGCAGAGCCGGTTTGCAATTCAAAATTATGCCTATGATACGCACTATTCTGATAGATGACGAAACCGACAGCGTCAGGATCCTGCAAAAGCTCCTCCAAAAGTATTGCCCGGACGTAAGTGTCATTGGCACCGCCGAAGGGGTCGAATCAGGAGAGGTGCTTATTCGCGAACATCGTCCCGATCTGGTATTCCTGGATATCGAGATGACACGCGGGAATGCCTTTGATCTCCTCAACCGGCTGCAACCCGTCAACTTCCAGGTGATCTTTGTAACGGCGTTTGACAACCACGCGATCCGCGCCATCCGATACAGCGCAGTGGATTATCTTCTTAAACCGGTCAATATCGGAGAGTTGTGCGCGGCGGTTGAAAAGCTTTCCGGGAAGCTTGCGGAGAAGAATGTCCTGCACCGGGTGACCACGCTGCTGGACCATTTAGGGGGTGGCAAGCCGGACGATCAGAAAATGGCCATCCCCACGATCAACGGCTATTTGTTTGTTAACTTCCGGGACATCCTCCGCCTCGAAGCGAAGGGGGCCTATACGATATTCCACCTAACGAACGGTGAGCAGATCATGGCCACAGGGATCATCAAGGAATATGAGGACCTTTTGCCGGAGACGATGTTCTATCGCATCCACAATTCCCATATTATTAATCTGAATAAGATCAAGAAATATCAGCGGGGCAGAGGTGGATATGTGACGATGGAGGACGACAGCCTTCTTGAGGTGGCAACCCGCCGCCGCGAAGACTTCGTGCAAAAACTTGTGAAGCGATGCTGACCCATAAGAATCGGAAAATAAATCTTTTCCTTGCCTTTATCAGCGGCTTGTTCATCCCCTTATCCTCTATTGCCCAGGAATACAGCTATACACATTATGACATAACGGATGGGCTGGCCGGGTCAACAGTTTACTGCATCACACAGGATGCGGATGGTTTTATCTGGGTGGGCACCGAGACTGGGGTCAGCCGGTTCGACGGGACGCACTTTTCGAATTTTACTACGGCCGATGGGCTACCGGATATCGAAGTTATACAGATCTTCGGGGACTCCAAGGGAAGGGTATGGATGGCTCCGTTTCGAAAATCAGTCTGTTACTATTATAAAGGCAGCATCCACAATCCTGATAATGATACACTACTGCATAAGCTTTCGTTAAGCGGGAATATAGCAGGGTTTGCGGAGGATGCGGATGGAAATGTCCTGATCGCCGAAACGACGGGGCTGCACGTGGTGCAACCTGACGGAAGGATCACAAACTACGATTCTATTGATCATCAACCTATCCGGGAGTGTGCCGCGGCAAGCCGAAGCGTTACAGGACATTTTCTGGTCCAGGAAGGGCATGGGATCTGGAGTCTTTCAGGGGATAAATTCTTGCTTCTTCGGTCGATTGATATCCCAAACGTTATTCCCAACTTTATTGGCTTGGGTCAACGGTGGGTGGCGTGGCGGGAATCGCCGACGCAATCTGCCATTGGTTCTTTGACCACGGGGATGATGTATCATAGAACGCTGGACACGTTTCATTATCAGCATAACAACTATTCTGTCACCGATGACAGTTCGGTTTGTTTTTGTGAGTTCACGGGCGCGACCCTGATGAACCTGCATGACGGCAGCAGCAGACGATTTCTGCCCGGCCTGCAGGTATCGAGGGCTTTCAGGGATAAAGACGGCAGTCTTTGGTTCACGACCCTGGATCATGGTCTTTACCGGCTTAATTCCGAAGAGATCCGGACGGTTGTCTTATTCACCCGAAGTCAGCAACCGGAACCGGTGTGGAGTATGGTCAAGTCAAAGGATATCCTCTGGGCGGGCACCGATCGCAACCAGATCTTTCGATTGTCATTGCTGAATGGCGAATTGGCTGCCAAATCGACTACTTCGATTGAAGCCAAGAACAAGGTTGTCTACCTGGACACGGTTGGTAATGGTCTTGTGGTCGTGGCAGGCGGTGGTGTAAGCCAGACGACATCGCAATTGCAGGCCACCGTCCGAACAATCAAAGTCAACGCTAAATGGGCCTGCCGGATGAGCCGGGACGAACTGCTCATTGGCAGCTATTTGGGATGCGTGATCTACAATATCCGAAAGCACGCCGTAACGGATACGCTCTGGCGCGAGCGTGTCACCGCCCTTTGCTTCGATTCCGGGAATACTTATCTCGGGACATTCAGCGGTCTTTACCGGATCGGCCGGGATAGGTCGGTCACGTTCCTTGGGAAAAAGATACCCTTTTTGAGCAAACGGATATCCGGTGTTACTGTTGCGCCGGATCATACGCTCTGGGCGGCTTCCGCAGATGATCCGGGCATCATAGGGGTGCGAAATGAGTCTGTGGTGGCGGCATTCAGCCGACAGGAGGGGTTGACGAGCGATATCTGCCGGGCCCTGCTTATCCGGGATCATATCCTGTGGGTAGGCACCGATAAGGGGTTGAATGCGATCAGGCTCGACCAGCCTGGATATCCCGTTACCCAATACACCTCTAAGGATGGGCTTGGTTCAGATATGATCAATTCGCTCTATGCGGACAGTACGATGATCTATGTCGGCTCGCCCGCTGGTGTCAGCTTTTTTGACGAGCGTCGGGTAAGGATCGGCGAGCAGTGCCGGCTGTTGTTATTGAATGCGGTCAATTCCGGCAAGGAGCGGATCACGGACACGGCAGGTCTATTCCTGTCCTATCGCAAAGCGAACATCCGTTTCGGGTACGTAGGCATTTCCTACCGGTCTGCGGGAGACATCATATACCGGTACCGGATACCGGGGCTCGACAGCAACTGGCAGGAGACCAGGCAGACATTCCTCGATTATCCGTCCCTTCCACCCGGCAAATACGAATTCCAACTCCAGGCAATAAACAGGTTCGGCGTTCGCAGCGAGTTACTGGTTCTTCCATTTGTCGTCGATACTCCATTTTGGAAGCGGCCCTGGTTTTTTGCTATTTTGCTGGTCGTCTTTCTTTCCGCTACCTGGCTGTTTGCAGGCTGGCGGATCAGGCGGGCCCGCCGCCAGCAGGAACAGAAAGCAACGCAGAGCCGGCGGATGGCTGAATTGGAGCATATTGCGCTCCAGTCGCAGATGAACCCGCATTTTATCTTCAATTGCTTGAATTCGATCCAGCAGTTCGTGTTCGACAAGGATATGATGGCGACGAACGAGTATATTTCCGGTTTTGCCCGGCTGATCCGGGCGACGTTGAACCATTCTTCACGGCCTTTTATTTCGCTGGCGGAGGAGGTCGAATACCTGGGGGATTATCTTTCGCTGGAGAAGGTGCGGTTTAAAAACAAGATGGATTACCGGATTACGGTGGAGCCGGAGTTGGACGTCCGTCGCAGCCTGTTGCCCCCCATGCTGCTCCAGCCTTACGTAGAAAATTGCATCCGGCATGGTCTGCGCCATAAAACGTCAGGGCATGGGATTGTCCATATTCATTTCCGGAAAGAAGGGGAAAGAATGGTGGTGAATATCCGGGACAACGGGATCGGGCGAAAAAAAGCCCTTGAATACAGGACTAGGGAACATATTGAATATCAGTCTAAAGGAATGTCCCTGACGTCTGCCCGCATCCAGATGATCCGGGTGCTTTACAAGAGTGAGATTGAGGTGCAGGTTGAGGACCTTCAAGACAGGGATGGCCGGCCGGAAGGCACCCGGATTCAGATCAGGTTTCCGGTATTCAACGATGTGTCGGGGCAGGGATAGGAACTTATTGGATTTTCATTTACATTGCGGAAAATACATTAGTCTTTATCCTTCATACTCAGAAAGCTAACCTTTGATAAGAACCGTTCTCATAGATGATGAAACTGACAGTAACCGGATACTGCAGACGCTGTTGGAAAATTACTGTCCTCAGGTGGCGGTGATCGGGACGGCGGACGGAGTAGAAACTGCGATCGAAGTCATCCGGGACGCTCAGCCGGATTTAGTTTTTATGGATATCGAAATGACGCAGGGGAATGCCTTCGATCTCCTCAACCGGCTGCAGCCTGTTAATTTCCATGTGATTTTCGTAACTGCCTTTGACAATCATGCCATCCGCGCTTTCAAGTACAATGCCATTGATTATCTGCTCAAGCCGGTCAATATCCGGGAATTGTGTGCTGCGGTGGATAGGTTGTCCGGGAAAGCGGTCGAAGCCAATTTGCTGGGCCGGGTCAAGTCCATGCTGGAAAATGTACGTGGTGCGGATGTCAGCGAAAGGAAAATAGCCTTTCCAACCCAGAATGGCCTTTCTTTTATTTCCATCAGAGACATCATCCGGTTCGAAGCGAAGGGCAGCTATACCCTGATCCATCTTCAGGATAGGACAAAGGTCACAGCGACTGGCGGCATCAAAGAATTTGAGGAACTCCTGCCGGATATCATCTTCTTCCGCATCCACCAGTCCCATATCATCAACCTGAACAAGATCAAATCTTATCAGAAGGGACGAGGGGGCTATGTCACCCTGGAGGACGACACCGAGATCGAAGTGGCCAGCCGGCGGCGGGAAGAGTTCATGCAAAGACTTTTGAAGTGATACTGACCAAAAAGAACTGGAAAAGAAATCTTTTCCTTACCATTCTTACCGGCTTACTCTTTTCATTTTCCTGCTTTGCCCAGGAATACAGCTACACGCATTATGATATTGCCGACGGTCTGGCAGGGTCGACCGTGTATTGCATTGCGCAGGACAGAGATGGGTTCATCTGGGCGTCGACGGAAACGGGGGTCAGCCGCTTCGACGGCACGCATTTCAGAAATTTCACGATAGCGGACGGGCTGCCGGACATCGAAGTGCTGCAGCTGTTTGGCGACCGGGGCGGACGGTTATGGATGGCGCCCTTTCGGAAGAGCGTTTGTTATTGGTACAAAGGCAGAATCCACAATCAGGATAATGACCCGATACTCAGCAAGGTTCATCTTCGCCAGAATATCGAGTATTTCGTAGAGGATTCGGCCGGTAATATGCTTATTCAGGAGAATTCCGCCTTGCACCTGATCTTGCGGAACGGCACCGTAAAGGAATATGACTCTTTGGGCCAGGTGCCGGTTTTTCCGTCGGTCGCCGCCTGTTTGGATTCGTCGGGGCACTTCCTGGTCCAGGTTGGGGATCGGGTCTTCCGGATCTCGGAGGCAGGATTCAGCCTGGTCCGCGTGCTTCCCTTTACGGTAGTGCACCCGAACCTGGTGGCGATGAGCGGCAGCTCTGTGATTTGGCGGGTGGCTGCATCGACATATTCCGTCCTGTCGCTGGTTACCGGTCGGGTCTTCAGGAGAAAGGTCGGACTGAACTTGTACCGGCATATCAGTTTCACCTTACTTCAGGACAGTCTTCTCTATGTCAATGAGATCCTCGGATGCCAGGAGAACAACATCCGCAGCGGAGAGACGCGACGGTTCCTTTCCGACAAACCGGTATCGCGGGTTTTCCGGGATATGGACGGCAATTTATGGTTTGCGACCCTGGGTCAGGGTATTTATCGCTTAAATTCGGATCAGTTCGGCATCCGCAAGATACCATCCCTGCATGCGGAGACCTCTTCCGTCGTCTCCATTTTGCGGACCGCGGAGGGGTTATGGGTAGGTAACGACCGGCAGCAGCTCTTTCGCCTGTCGCTGCCGGAGCTCCGGGATGATCCCGGGAACAGCAATGAACCTGTCGCAAAGAACCGGCTGCTGTACCTGGACACGGTCAATGACGGGAAGATCGTCGTGGGCGGCGATAATCATTTGGCTGAGCTAAAGGGTCCGGGTTACCGGCCAATCCGAATGGTATCTGCTTCCGTTAAGTCGATCGTCCGCCGGCCGGACGGGCGGCTGTTGGTGGCCACCGTCTGGGGAGTGGGGAATTTTGATGTAAAGCGGTGGCGATTTATCGATACGTTCTGGCGGGAACGGGCGACCGCCGTTTCCTGCTATCTCGATACGGTCTATATCGGGACGCTGACAGGTCTTTACCGGCTCGTGGGCAATCGTCCTCCTGAGCTGATGGGTGCATCCGAACCTTTGCTGCGGACGAGAATATCGGCCATCGTCCGCGGGGCCCGCGGAATCTATTGGATAGCGACGTATGGTAGCGGAATTGTCGGTTTCCGGGGGGACTCCGTGGTGACTGTGATCAACAAACAGCATGGACTGACAAGCGACATTTGCCGCTGCCTCCTGTTGCATAATCAAATTCTCTGGGAGGGCACTGATCGCGGTCTCAACCGGATAGAGCTGGATAAACCCGGTTACCCGGTCACTGCTTTTACTTCGAATGATGGGGTGGGTTCCGATATCATTAATACGGTGTATGCGAGCGATTCGATGATCTATGTAGGCACGCCGGCCGGACTGAGCTACTTTAATCCCGGCAAGATCGGTGAACACGAACCTTGTCGGGTTTATCTGCTGTCTGCACTGAGCGGCAGCGGAACCGACCGGGTAGGGGATACGGCCAACCTGGTTATCCCTTTTGGGGATCGCAGCATTCGGTTCGGATATGTCGGAATCTCCTACCGGTCGGGGGGTGATATCACCTATCGGTATCGGATGATGGGTCTTGACAGCAGCTGGCGGACGACGAGGCTGACGGAGCTTGAATACGCCGTGTTACCGCCGGGGGCTTACGAATTTCAACTAACGGCCATCAATAAGTTCGGCGCGAGCAGCGGTTTGCTTAGCCAGCGATTTTCGGTGGTGACTCCTTTTTGGCTGACAACCTGGTTCGACGTGCTGGTAGTCGTTATATTTGCTCTGGGCACACTGGGGATGGCCAGCTGGCGGATCCGGACGATCCGTCGCCGGCAGCGGGAAAAGGATCAGCTGGCCAGAAAGATGATGGAGCTGGAGCGGATGGCGCTTCAAGCGCAGATGAACCCCCATTTTATTTTCAATTGTCTGACTTCGGTGCAGCAGTATGTCGTTGATCGGGATATCTTCTCGGCAAACAAATATATCGCGGGACTGGCCAGATTGATCCGGCTCACCCTTCACAATTCATCGCTGGCTTTTATTACGCTGGCGGACG
>DATMLR010000391.1:0-9884 GCA_035570015.1 Puia sp. | reverse complement strand
GAACATGCTGCACCCGGTCCAGATCGCCGTGTGCGACCAGCGCGGCAGCGATGATCCCCAATACCTTCTGCGCATCGTTCCCGCCATGTCCCAGGCTCAGCGCCGCCGATGACAACAGCTGGAGCCGCCGGAACCATGTTTCCGCCTTATAAGGGTGGCTGCGTCTGAACAGATTGACAATCAGAATGGTGATTACCAGCGCAACGATAAAGCCGATCAGCGGCGCCAGCACGATGAAACAGAAGGTTGGAATGACGGTGGCATAGTCGATCACGTTCTTCCCATGGACGAAGAAGCCTCCGGCATGGGCCAGCGCGGCGCCGACAAACCCGCCTATCAACGTATGGGAGGAGCTGGATGGAATCCCCAGCCACCACGTCAGGAGGTTCCAGGTGATGGCCGCGATCAGCCCGGAGAAAATGACCGGCAGGGTGATGAAATCGCGGTCGACGAAATGTGCGATGGTATTACCGATCTTGAACTCGCCGATGAAGTACCGGAAGATGAAAAAGGCCGCGAAATTGAAGATGGCCGCCCACAAGACCGCCTGGAAAGGGGTCAGCACCTTGGTGGAGACGATCGTGGCGATCGAAATGGCCGCATCATGGAACCCGTTGATGTAGTCAAATACCAAAGCCAATATAATAATGGTAAAAAGAAAGATCATGGGAAGATCATGCGGCTTTTCAGGACATTCGTTAAGCGTACTTGATAATAATCGACTCGATGACGTTGGTGGCGTCCTCACATTTATCCGTCACGATCTCCATCACCTGGTAGATATCCCGCTTTTTGATCACCTCCTTCGCATCCGGCTCCGTCTCGAAAAGGCGTTCGATGCTCATATCGAAGACATCGTCGGCCTGGTTCTCCAGGCTGTTCACCCGGACCAGCGCATCGGTGATGGTCCGCATATCCCGCATATTCCGCAGCTCCCTGACCGCCCCCCGGATCTGCTGTGACCCCTGCTCGATCAGATCCGCCATTTTCTGGATACCCGGATCGTTGGGGTTCACCTTGTAGAAATTGATCTTTTTGGCGGCCGCATAAATGTAGTCGCAAATATCATCCAGCGAACTGGCCAGGTAGTGAATATCTTCCCGGTCGAACGGGGTAATAAAATTCCGGCCCAACTCGGTAAAAATACGATGGGTGAACTCGTCATTAATATGCTCCTGGGCTTCGACCTGGAGGATCAGCGCCCCCCGTTTGTCAAAATCCGGTTCGGAGACGACTGCCTTTAATAAGGAACCCATTTTTGCCACACTGTCCGCCACCTCCTCGAAAAGGGAGTAAAAGACCTTGTCCTTTGGCATGAATAGTTGAACAAAAGCATTGAAACCCTTCATTCCGGCAAAATAAGCGGAATGTAGGCTGGCAAAAGGTTAAACGGGTCTTTGATAATGATTTCTTAACACGAATACTTCCCCGGGCGGCGACCGGTACTTCCCTCAGCAGCGGACAAGACCGAAACTGAAGCGGTTCTTTAAAATTAAAAATAATCGTTTTTTGTAATTCGCTTGTTAACAAGCCAAAAAATGCTCAATTTCTGGAGACGCCCTCCCTTTTTGGAAAGGGTTAACATTATGGTAATATTCCCTTAACATTCGGGTCATCGCTTAAACATTGCTTTGCAGCACATTTAACCACGATTTTCGGGACACTGCAAACAATTACTAACGAACCAGAACAATTATGAAACGTAGCTACATCAGCCACCTTCTACTAGGAGTCATCCTATTTTTCGTCGCCGCCTCCGCCCAAGCCCAGATCCCCTCTTCCTATTTAAGCGATTCCGCTTACCGGACAGGAGAAGCCAATACTGGCCGGCTTTGGGGGTATATATTTGGTGATTATTACTATAAGTCGCACGCCGACTCCCTGAACAGGGGTGGGAGCAACCAGTACAGCGGTATTCCTCAAAGCCGGAATGCCTTCCAGTTCCGCCGTCTTTACCTGGGTTACGACTATAATATCAGCAAGAAAGTCTCGAGCGAATTGCTCCTGGCGGCTGAAGACAATTTCCCCGCGTTTAACGCGCCCGGACAAACCGCTGTGAATGGGGACCAGCTCTCCAACACCAAAGAGACCTTCTTTATCAAAATTGCCGACGTCCGGGTGAAAAATATCTGGAAAGGAACCGATCTCATCCTTGGTGAGCAGCAGACGCCCACCTACGTACTGATATCGGAAAAGGTTTGGAACTACCGCTCCATCGAACGAACCAACACGGATATCCGACGGACGCCTTCCTATGATCTTGGTGTAGGGTTGCAAGGGGTCTTCGATCCTGCGACCAGGAACTTTGGTTATAATCTGTTGATGGCAACCGGCAATAGCGACAAGCCAGCTGCCAGCAGCTTCAAGTGGTTCTATGGGGACATTTACGGCTGGTTCGCCGACAAGCGGCTCGTCATCGATCTTTATGCGGATTATCAACGTCTGAACTGGATAACCAACTGGCATCATGACCGGCAGATGTTGAAGGGCTACATCGCCTGGACCTCCCCAATGCTCACCGTTGGAGTAGAGGGGTTTGTGAATACGATTAGAAATGATACCAAAGCTACGCTGATTGCGGGCGGCGCGGATACCATTGACACCAAAGCAAGCGGCATCTCCATGTATCTCCATGGCGCGATCGTTCCGGAGAAACTGCGGTGGTTTGCACGCGTCGATCTATACAATCCGAACAAAAACGTAAACAACTCGGTGTATTCCGCATACTCCGGGATCTCTTCACCAAGCGGTTATATGACACCGGGCTACAAGTATAGCTATGCAGGTTCAACGACGGGTGCGCCGACGGCCGAAACCAGCACCGGCGATCCCACCTCGAAAGAGACGTTTATAACAGCAGGTCTGGACTTTATGCCCGCCAGGGACGTACATTTCGAACCCAATGTCTGGGTGGTAAAGTACTCGTCCCAATTGGCCGCCGGGAAAGAGAGTGACCAGGACGTTGTCTATCGTTTGACGTTCTTCTTCGTCTTTGGCCGGCACTACAACAAGAGCTACACGCAGATGTAATCCTAACGCAACACTCATATGATCATGAAAAAGAATCGGCTAAGCCTTAGAAGCACCTTAACGGCTGCTGCACTTGTCCTCGGATCGATGACTATCGCCTTCAGCCTGGTATCCTGCGGCGGTGGTTCGACAGGCGGCGGGGACAGCACAACAGGCAGCAGTGACGCCTTGCTTGGCGCCGGCAGCTCCTTCGATTACATCCTGTTCTCCAAGCAGTTCGACCAGTACAACCAGGCCAATGGGCTGAAAGTTAACTATCAGTCGGTGGGTAGCGGCGCCGGCATCTCCCAGCTGACCAACAAGACCGTCGACTTCGGGGCATCCGATGCGGTCATGAACGGCAAGCAGGATTCCGCGCTGTCTTCTCCGGCTATCCATATCCCGGTCACCGCGGGCGCTGTAGCCCTCAGCTATAATCTGCCGGGTGTAAAGGACACCCTGAACCTGACACCCGATATCATCGCCGGGATGTACCTGGGTACGATCACCAAATGGAACGACCCCAAGATCGCGGCCGCCAATAAGGGGGTCAAACTGCCTGCTACCGCGATCCTGATCGCCCATCGTTCCGACGGCAGCGGTACGACCAATATCTTCACGACATACCTCGCGAAGGTTAGCCCCGACTGGAATACAAAGGTCGGGAAAGGCTCCGCGGTCAATTGGCCGACGGGTATCGGCGGAAAAGGCAGTGAAGGTGTTTCGGGCACGGTTAAGGGCACAGAGGGTGCGATCGGCTACGTGGAAATGAGCTATGCGATCCAGAACAAAATACCGTTTGCCCGTGTTCAGAACAAGGCGGGCGCGTTTATCACCCCTACTATCGCCAGCGTAACGGCGGCAGCCAATGTCTCGATTCCCCCGGATTCCAAGGTATCCCTGACGAATACGGATGCGCCGGACGGCTACCCCATCTCCGGGTTCTCCTGGGTGATCATCTATAAAGAGCAGAATTATAATGGCCGCAGCCTCGACCGGGCGACCAAACTCCTGAAGCTCCTTTCGTGGATGATCCATGACGGCCAACAATACAGCGCCGCCCTGAACTATGCGCCGCTGTCCCCGGCAGCTGTCAATGTAGGTGATGCGATCCTAAAGACCGCGACCTACGACGGCAAGCCGATTTTGCCGTAACTTGAACTCATACTATGGATACTTCTTCCGTTAAGAATAGTGCCATTACCCGCAGCGAACTACCGCTGCGGGTAATTAATTCTACGCCGGAGGCGATTGCAAAAGCCAAAAGTCGGGTGCGGCGGTCGTTTCGGCAGATCCGGACCGAAACGGTTTTCCGTCAAAGCCTGATCATCATGGGTGGGTTTATGGTCGTCCTGGTCCTGGGGATCTTGCTGACCCTTATCGTTAAGTCTGTGCCTTCCATTAAGTCGCTTGGGATAAAATACCTTTGGAGCGGCACCTGGGATCCGGTGCACGATATCTATGGGGCCGCCCCCTTCCTGGTGGGTACCCTGGTCACCTCCTTCCTGGCGCTGATCATTTCGATCCCTTTTTCGCTGGCTGTTGCGATCTTCCTGGGTGAATATTATCCCAAGGGGTGGTTGCCGAATTTTCTGAAGAATGCGGTCGAGCTGATCGCCGCGGTTCCGTCTGTTATTTACGGCTTCTGGGCGGTGGCAGTCCTCGTACCGATCGTCCGGAGCCTCGAGACGCATCTGGGGGCGCGGCAGCCGATCGGGAACGGGATCCTGGCTTCGTCGCTCATCCTTGCGGTTATGGTAATTCCCTATGCGGCTTCACTGGGCCGGTCAATGATCCAGCTGACCCCTTCGGTGCTGAAGGAGGCGGCTTATGGATTGGGCGCCACCCGGTGGGAGGTGATCCGCAGCGTCATCCTGCCGTACACCAAGTCAGGACTTTTCGCGGGCATCCTGCTTTCGCTCGGACGCGCCCTGGGTGAGACCATGGCCGTTACCATGGTGATCGGGAACACCAGTAAGATGCCCAGCAGCATTTTTGACCTCGGCAATACGATGGCCAGTGTTATCGCCAATGAATTTGTGGAGGCGGACAAGCCGGTCTATGTTTCAGCGCTGATGGAACTTGGGCTTGTGCTGTTCCTGGTCACCGTAGTGATCAATATGATCGGGAAAAAGATCATCGACCGCTTTACAAACGATTAATCGCAACAAACGGCAACTCATGGAAATCCGCAGCGTTAAATACAGGATTGGCAAGAACTACGGCTTCAAGGCGCTGGTAATGATCTTTGCCTTTGCCTGCGTGATCCCCCTTCTTTTCATCCTTTTCTTTATCGTCAGCAAGGGAATTACCCAGATCAACTGGCATTTCCTGACCAAAGTCCCCAAGCCGGTGGGTGAACCCGGCGGCGGGATCGCAAACGCCCTGGTCGGCAGCATCCTGATCGTAGTGATCGCTGCGGTGATCGCCATCCCCATCGGCATCCTGGGCGGGATCTATCTGAGCGAGAACAGGAAAGGCCGCCTGCCGTACTGGAGCCGCATCTGTACGGACGTGCTGCAAGGTGTTCCCTCCATCGTCATCGGCATCGTGGCCTATTTCTGGATCGTGAAACCTTTCGGATTTTCTGCACTCTCCGGCAGCATCGCTCTGGCGATCATGATGCTTCCCATCGTGGTCCGGTCAACGGAAGAGACGCTAAAGCTGCTGCCTTCCTCCCTGCAGGAAGCGGGTTTTGCGCTTGGCATGCCCTTTCACCGGGTGATCTTCAAGATCATCATTCCCGTAGGGACCAGCGGGATCCTCTCCGGCGTCATGCTGGCTGTCGCCCGGATCTCGGGGGAAACCGCGCCGTTACTTTTTACGGCCCTGGGTAATAACTACCTTTCCTGGAATATCTTTGGAACCATGCACAGCCTTCCTAAGCTGATCTATGACTATTCTACGAGCGCCTATGACGAATGGAAAAACCTGGCCTGGGGTGCTTCATTTGTCCTCCTCCTTTGGGTTCTATTACTAAACCTTCTCACCAAGCTGATCACCAGAAAATGGAAAGTACAATTATAAAGAGCAGGAACTTCAATGCTTCGTTTGGCACCAATCACGTTGTTAAAAATGTCAACATCGATATCCCCCGCAATAAGGTTATTGCCGTCATGGGGCCTTCCGGCTGCGGGAAGACCACTTATCTGCGCTGTATCAACCGCCTGCACGAGCTGATCCCCGGCGCTACCAGCTCCGGGGAGATGACGATCAACGATGAGAATATCTACCAGATGCATCCCATCTTTGTCCGGCTAAAGATCGGGATGGTGTTCCAGCGACCCAACCCTTTCCCAAACCTGAGCATTTATGACAATGTCATCGCGGGATATAAGCTCAATGGCATCAAGGTCCCCAAGGCTGAACGGGACCGGATCGTGGAGTTTTCCCTCACCCGCGTGGCGCTCTGGAATGAGGTAAAGGACTCCCTCAACAAGAAAGGTTCTTTTCTCTCCGGCGGCCAGCAGCAGCGGCTTTGTATCGCACGCGCCGTCGCCATGGAACCGGAAGTCCTGCTTTTCGACGAGCCTACATCCGCACTGGACCCCATCTCCACCTCAACCGTTGAGGAGCTGTTTCATGAACTGAAGACAAATTACACCCTGATCATCGTGACCCATAATATGCAACAGGCGGCACGGGTCAGCGATAAGACCGCCTTTTTCTATTTGGGCGAGCTGGTAGAATACGATGAGACAAAGATCATGTTCACCAACCCCAAAGACAGCCGGACACAAAACTATATTACCGGCCGTTTTAGTTAAATTTGTTTGTATCATGGCACAAATTGAAACCGAATTACAACTGCTGAAAGCCGAAGTCGTCAATATGTGGACGCTGGTCCACTCCCAGCTGAACAAAGCCCGGCTGGCCTTCCTGAATTTCGATAAGGACCTCGCCCGGGAAGTGGTCCTGAAGGAAAAACGGGTCAACGGCTACGAGCTCAAGATCGACCGGGATTGCGAGAATATTTTTGCGCTGTTCTGCCCCGTCGCCATCGACCTTCGCTTCCTGCTGGCGGCCCTGAAGATCAATAGCAATCTGGAACGGATCGGAGATATCGCCGAAGGCATCGCCAAGTATGTGATCGATGCCGAAGTCTCTTTCTCCCAGCAATTGCTGGATGTTGCCCGGATCCTGCCCATGTACGAAGAGTCGGTGCGGATGCTGGAAGATACCCAGGAAGCTTTCGAAAAGGAGGATACGATCCTCGCGAGGGGGGTTTTCAAAAAGGATGAATTCCTGGATGAGATCAACCGTGCGTCCCACAAGGTGTTGGAACGGCACCTCAAAGACCATCCGGACGATACCGCCCAGGCGTTATGGACCCTGTCCACTATCCGCAAATTGGAAAGGGTAGGCGACCAGTCAAAGAATATTGCCGAAGAGATCATCTTCTACCTGGAGGCCAAGGTGCTGAAGCACCGGAATAAGTTCGTCTGAAGACCGCGCCGCGAAGTCGGGCCTCGCGCCCGCGTGAGGATAACCTCCCGTCTGAGGATAACCTGTTAATATCCCTCATCAATATAATATACGGATAACGATCCGGTAATTCCCGCGTAATACGGGGAGTCTACATTTGTGTCCTATTAATTGGTTAGTCACCTGTTAATCGATGGTTTATATATGTAGAGTTGAATTTTCTCATGCAGAAGCCTTTCCATTTCCATGGGAAGGCTTTCTTCGTTTAAGCGGCGCGACGGGAAATTAGTTGAAGACCGCATCGGGGTACAGCATATCGAGCGCATCCTTCTTTTCTTGCGTACAATGATGCATCAGGTAGCTCACGATCGCCTCCGTTGAATAGTCCAGGTGGAGGTGCGGCCTTTTCCGCAGCTGCATCCACGAGCGGAAAACCCGCTCAAAAGTCCCATCCAGCGCATCGAGCACCGGGACCCCCATGCGGGACAACGCCGCCGCATTGCAGAACTGCTCGTATTGCCCCCGGATCGGGATCACCATCAGCTTTTTACCCAGGTACAGGGCCTCGGCGGGCGTCTCAAAGCCGGCGCCGGTAAGAATGGCGCTGCAATTGATCAGGCTCTTGTCGAATGCCGCCTTGCTGACGGGGATAAAGAGGATATTCCCATCCTGTACGGGCCGGCGGACCTCTTTGGAGAATACCTGCCAGCGGAACTCCTTCAGCGGCCGCAGATATTGCCGGACCGCGGCATCGCTATAGGAGGAAAGATAGACGGTGACATAGCCTTTGTCACCGGGCTCAGCCTGCAGGATATCCTTTTTGATCACCGGCGGCAGGATGAAATCGTCATATTGTTTAAAGTGCAGCCCGATATATTGCGTCGCGCGGGCATAATTCCGGAGGATCCAGGCGCCCATCGGGTCCTTCTTAGCCGGACGGGGAACCTTGGTCGAGACGAAGCTCGCCTGGTGGCCGAAATTGACCGACGGTACTTTCTTAAAAGCGCAGGCCAGCGAGGTGATACATTCAAAGTCATTGATCACGAGATCGTATTTCTCTACCGGCAGATCGCGGATCTCCCGGTAGACGCGAAGCGGCGACAGTACCTGCCGCGCGATCTGCCAGTAATTGAGCCCGCCGCTATGGGTATAGAACAGGCTCAACCCCTTGCTCCGGTATCGGACCGAAGCGTCCAGATTGAGGCTGTTGTTCGCACCGCTCAGGAAGATATCGACATGGCCGTGCCGCTCCAGGTAGGGGAGCAGTTCCATTGCCCGGCTGATATGGCCGTTGCCCGTTGCCTGTACTGCATAGAAAATCTTCATACGTTTAAAGGGTTAGATAGCTGCCAATGAGTTTATATAGAAATTGATCTCGTCCGTCAGCACGCTGACATTTGACTTCATTTCTATGGTCTGGGTTACGGGGAAATCCTTTTCATTGTACTCGAAGATGGTCCATTCGTTGTGCTGGTATTCCAATGCCGTGCAGTGTTCCACCCAGTCCCCGGAATTAAGGTACGTGACCTTCCCGTTCTTTGTCTCTACGACCTTCTTCTGGGGTTGGTGAATATGGCCGCAGATGACGAAGTCATACTTCTTTTCGATGGCAAGCTCGGCGGCTATGAGCTCAAAGTCGTTGATCTTACTGACGGCCTTATTGACCCCTGCCATAACTCTCTTGGAGATAGAAACCCGCTCACGGCCAAAAGCGTTTAGTATAAAGTTAATAAATCTGTTGAACCGGATCAAAAGATTATATCCACTGCTCCCCAGCTTCGCCAGCACTTTGGCGCCCCCCTTGGTTGTATTGTCAAAAACGTCCCCATGGAAAATCCAGGTCATCTTGTTGTCGATCTCCAGCACCAGCTTGTCTGTCAGCGCAAAATTGCCCATCTGGATGTCGGTATACCGGCGCATCATTTCATCGTGATTCCCGGTAATATAAAAAACGCGGGTCCCGCCCGTGATGAGCTGGATGATCTCCTTGATGACCATCATATGGGCAACGGGGAAATACCGTTTGTTGAACTGCCAACCGTCGATGATGTCACCGTTGAGGATGAGTATGTTGGGGGAAATGCTTTTGAGGTAGTTCACCAGTTCCTTGGCGCGGCATCCGTAAGTTCCAAGGTGTACATCAGAGAGTACTACTACATCTACAGATCGTTTTTCCATTGTGGTGGTTTTCCAAAGGTCTATATAAGATATTATTCCTGTATAAAGCCAGTATTAACAAATTGTGAGTTTTATGTGAACCCAGTATTACCCGGGATGGATCTTATACCTTTGCGCCCATGAAAAAATGGCCCTGGCTCATCGTGCTACCTTTTTTTCAGTGTTGTTCTGCTCCCGGTCTCCACTACACGATCGCCAATACGCATTCCCATAACGATTACGAGCAGCCCATCCCGTTCTGGACCGCATACAACGCGCAGTTCGGGAGCATC
>DATMLR010000390.1:0-4352 GCA_035570015.1 Puia sp. | reverse complement strand
CCACGAAATCGGGGATCTCCACGGCAGCGGTTGCCGAAGTGAGGATCCTCTTCTGCAGCGACTGAAGCGACCCGATAATAAAGGCCATTTCTTCCTCAAAGCCCGATTCCAGGGATTTGTCAAATTCGTCCAGTACCAGCGTTTGGATGCCCTCGGTATGGATATTGTTCCGGCGGATATGATCGGCTATCCGGCCGGGGGTTCCGACGATGAGCGCCGGCGCCTCGATCAGGTTATTTTCTTCCGTCTCGCGCAGGTGGCCTCCATAGCAGCTGGTGACCTTCAGGCCTGTACCCATGGTCTTAAAGACCTGTTCGATCTGGATCGCCAGCTCGCGGGAGGGAACGATCACAAGGGCCTGGGTGCCTGCGGCCTTTTCCTGCATAAAAGCCAGTATGGACAAAAGGAAGGCCAGGGTCTTCCCCGAGCCGGTATCAGAAAGCAATACGAGATCGCCGTCCTGTTGCACGGATTCAAGCGCCTCGGACTGCAGTTCGTTCAATTCATCGATCCTCAGCAGGGATAGCATCTTGTCGATGATCTCGGGAGTTAATAACATGCAGTAAAAATACAGGAGTTTAGACACTTCTCAGTCTAACTCGTTTGCCTTTCGCTGCTATTAATGCCTGATGCAACATTCTTCCCCCTTCCGCCGACCTTATCCCGGCGAATACCAAGCCGCAACTACCACATATGCTAAGAAATTTCCTCAAAGTCGCCTTCCGCAACCTTGGACGAAACAAGGTCTTTGCCGCTATCAACATCTCAGGCCTTGCGGTTGGAATGGCGAGCGCCGCGCTTATCCTTCTATGGATCCAGAACGAGATCAGCCACGACCGTTTTCATGAAAAACTGGACCGGCTCTATATTATGTATAACCGTGACCAGTTCAGCGGCCAGCAGTGGGCATGGAATTCGACCCCCACGCTCATGGCGACCGCTTTAAGGATGGACTATCCCGAAGTGGAAGATGTATCCCGGGTTTCCAACTCGGCCTTCCTGTGCACCGTGGGCGACAGGAAACTGACTGGCAATTCCAATATGGTGGACTCCGGCTTTTTGCAGATGTTTAGTTTTCCCTTGATCCGGGGCGACAAGTCAACGGCTTTAAGCAAACCGTTTTCCATCGTGGTCACCCAGGCGTTTGCAAAAAAAATGTTTGGTGACGACGACGCGATCGGAAAAACCATCCGACTGGATTCAACGGATATTTTCACCGTAACCGGCGTACTAAAAGATCTGCCCAATAATACCCTCTTCAATTTTGAATTTTTGCTGCCCTGGAGCTACATGCGGAAGTTGAAGCGGGACGATAATTCCTGGGGCGATAATACCCTGCAGACATATGTATTGCTAAAAAAGGGCGCCTCACAGCTCAACTTTGACGCTGCTGTCAGGGATATTACCATCAACCACACAAAGGGCACGAAAGATCCCTCTACCACCCGGGTTTTCAGCTGGCCTCTCGCCAGATTGTGGCTCTATTCCAGGAATGAGAACGGTCATTTGGTAGCCGGAAGGATGGTCACGGTAAGACTGTTTGCCGTTATCGCCGCGTTCATCCTACTGATCGCCTGTATCAATTTTATGAACCTGAGTACGGCGAGAAGCGAAAAACGCGCCAGGGAAGTAGGTATTCGGAAAGTAGCCGGGGCGGGCAAAATGACCCTGATCTCGCAATTCCTCGGCGAAAGCATTTTGCTTGCTTTGTTTGCGGGGATTATTGCCTGGGCGATCGTACAGTTGAGCCTGGGCAGCTTCAATCTACTGGTGAAAAAACAATTGTATCTGGAATATGGCGATTATCGCTTTTGGCTTTACAGCCTCGGCTTTATCCTGATTACCGGCGTGCTGGCCGGCAGTTATCCGGCTTTTTTCCTTTCGTCTTTCCGGCCGGCAAGTGTCCTCAAAGGGTCTTTCAAGGCCGTGAACGCCGCGGTCAACCCGCGAAAGGTTTTAGTTGTCCTTCAGTTCACCTTCGCGATTATCCTCATTATCTGCACGATGATCATCACCCGCCAAATCAACTATGCCGAGGCTAGAAATACCGGCTATGACCGGGACCGGCTGGTCTATTCCACGCTGACAGGCGATACGTATAAGAATTATGAACTCATCAAACAGGGGCTTCTCAACAGCGGCTCGGCTATCGCCGTCACCAAATCCATGAACCCCATTACGCAACGTTATAGCGATAGCTGGGGGTTTTCCTGGCCGGGAAGCACCAAAGACGACAGCAAGCTTGATTTTGTCAGAATGAGCACCGACGCGGATTTCACAAAGGCGATGGGAATCACTCTGCTCCAGGGCAGGGATATTGATATCCGGAATTACCCGGCCGACAGCAATGCCGTTCTTTTGAACGAGACCGCCGTAAAAAAGATGCGCTTGAAGGACCCGTTGGGCACGCTTATCCGGAGTGACGATGAAAAATGGACGGTCGTGGGTATTGTGAAGGACTTTATTATAGAATCTCCCTACGAGCCTATAAACCCCATGATGATCAATGGCCCTTCCAGCTGGTTCAATGTCATGCACTACAAGCTTAATCCCGCCAGACCGGTTGTGGAAGACCTGAACCGGGCCGAACAGATCTTTAAGGAATTCAACCCGCAATATCCCTTTGAATATCATTTTGCCGATGAAGAATATGAAAAGAAGTTTGAAGACAGCAAGCAGACCGGCACCCTGGCTGCGCTGTTTGCGGGTCTCACCGTTTTCATCTCTTGTCTCGGCCTTTTTGGCCTTGCTATGTTTATGGCGTCAACCCGGATGCGGGAAATCGGCGTGCGTAAGGTCCTTGGGGCAAGCGTAGTAAGCATAACGGCACTCCTGTCAAAGGATTTCCTCACGCTCGTGGTCATCGCGTTCTTTATTGCCATTCCCGTTTCCTGGTATGCCATGAACGAGTGGCTGCATCATTACGCGTATAATATAGGGATCGAGTGGTGGATATTTGCCCTGGCCGGTATTCTATCGGTTTCAATCGCGTTGGCGACGGTAAGTTTTCAAGCCATCCGGTCGGCCATTGCCAATCCGGTCAAAAGTCTCCGGACGGAGTAACCAGGCTTCCCCGGCTAATCCTGCGTTACCCGCACCCAATCCACATACATCCTCGCCCGGCCCTGCCGGATGAGGTCTACCGTTGACGCGGGGAGACCGTAATAAGGCGCGGTCACGTGGTTGACACCCGCCGGATAATTCCCGCCCAAGGCGAAGTTGAGGATGAGGTATTCCTTTTTGTCAAAGGCCCACGGACCATAGCGGTTGGCCATCTCGCGCGTTACCGTATACATCGGGATGCCGTCGTAACTGAAATTGAGGCTGTCCGGCGTCCAGTCGACCGCATAGGTATGCCATTGGGTAATGTCGTTGCCTGCCGGAAAGTGATAGCGGTTGACAAAGGGTGTATTGCCGAAATACTTTGGTCCGTGCACAGCCGCACTGGCCCAGTCGTGGTCGCCGACGAATTCCATGATGTCCTGTTCTCCGCAGGCGGGCCACTGCCCATAGCCGAGCATCCACCAGGCCGGCCAGAGCCCGGCGCCGCTGTCAATCCGGATGCGCGCTTCGGCGCGGCCGTACAGGAAGTCGAACTTATCCTTTGTATTGATCCGCGCGGAAATAAAATCAAAATGCTGGCCGTCCTGCGTGACGAATCCCGGCGTGTAGGCGGGCTGGAAGACAAGCAGGCCGTTCTGTTCGAACAGGGTCTTCGCGGAATCAACATAGGCCTGGAGCTCTTTGTTCACATGGAAGCCGGTGATGACGATATTCCATTTCGACCGGTCGAGCTGGCCGGTATTGAAGTCGTCGAAGAAAACGACTTTGGGGGCGCGCGCTCCGTGCGGGGCCGCGGCACGCTTTCCATGCGGGGTCGCGGCCGGGGTAATGACGAGGGCGGCTAACGCAGCAAGACAATAAAGTAACTTTTTCATATGTGTGTTGTAAATTTAACCATGAAAATTCAACTTACCCCGATTGCTATGGTAAAAAATACGCGGACCGCCCCCGGCGATGATTTTTGGGGCGGCACGATCTCGGAGATAGAGCTGGCGGAGGGCGTGCCCGAAGACGCGTTTGAGGGGATTGAGTTGTTCTCGCACCTGGAGATCGTCTACTATTTCAATCAGGTTGGTGACGGGAAGATCGTCCATGCACGCCGTCCCCGGGGAAATCCGGATTATCCATCGATGGGGATCTTCGCGCAGCGTAACAAGGACCGGCCAAACGGGATCGGACTGACTACCGTTGAGCTGATCGAACATACCGGCCGCGCGATCAAAGTGCGATACCTCGACGCGATCGACGGAACACCAGTTTTGGACATCAAACCGGTCTTCAGGGAGTTT
>DATMLR010000389.1:0-5812 GCA_035570015.1 Puia sp. | reverse complement strand
AAAGCGGGAGATCAAGCATGCCGAAATCGCAGCCGGCTGATCAGAACAATCAAAAACGATTTAATGGTGGTGGCGCCGGGGGGCGTCGCCAGTTGATGCGCTATGCGGGACTTTCAGGTCAGGTGGCCGCGTCGGTGGGGGCAGCTGTCTTTCTGGGGGTAAAGGCTGACAAGTGGCTTAAAGTTAATTTTCCTATTTTTTCATGGGTTGTACCTTTACTGGTAATTGTGTTTGTACTTGTGCAGATCATTAAAGCCAATTCAGGGAAAAAAGATGAAAAATAAAGCGTATGGCAGGGCTTTTCTGCCGATCCTGGCGGTTTTTTTAGTGTTTTCGGGTTTGATCCTTCTAGGTGCTTCGTTGTTGCGGGAATGGAAAACGGACAGCGGGGTGCTGCTGGGGGGAAACGAGCTACTCTTCGGGTTGACAGCGATCTCTTATCTCCTGCACATCAAGTCGATACGAAGCCCGAATGCTCACGTCTTCGTGCGGATGATGTATAGCAGCCTGATTATCAAGATGATGGTTTGTATGTTTGCCGTCTTATTGTATGGCTGGCTGACCAAGTCGGTGAATAAGAATGCCATCCTCGGCTGTTTTATTTTATATGTTATCTACACCTTCCTGGAAGTCAGGATTTTAATGAAATTTATCAAGAAGTCGCCAAACAATGCCTAAGAAAGAAGCGCCGCTCGATTATCTGAGCCGCTGGGTCCCGGGGCAGGCGGCTGCATCAATCCTGGCCTATCTCAATCATTATCAAGTACATCTGACGATTACCCGGGAGCGGAAAAGTGTGCTGGGAGATTACCGCCATGCGACGCGTTCGGCTAATCACCGGATCAGTGTCAACGGGAACCTGAATCCCTATTCTTTTCTGATCACGTTGATCCATGAGCTTGCGCACCTGGTGACGTTCATGGAGTTCGGGAACCGGGTTCCATCGCATGGAAAGGAGTGGAAAAAGATCTACCGGAAGATCCTTGAGGAGTTCATTCCGCTGAAGGTCTTTCCTGCTGATGTGTTAACGGCGCTGAAAAAGAACCTGCATGATCTGCCGGCCAGCAGTTGTGCGGACGAGAACCTGATGCGGGTGCTTCGGCGGTACGATGACGATAAGGAGGGGTTGATGCTCGTGGAGCAGATCCCGGAAGGCGGTTGTTTTAGCCTTGAGGATGAGCGCATTTTTCGAAAAGGGAAAAAATTGAGAAAAAGGTATCAATGTGTCGAGGTAGCCACAGGAAAGTTGTATCTTTTCAGTCCGATTTATGAGGTGAAACCTGCTTCCTAGGTACCTTCGGCTCAGCCCGTTTTTAATTCTTTCCCTACATTTTGGATTTTCCCTTCGGGTTGGATTCTCCCTTTTGCGGGTCAGATTTCTAGTCAGCCGGCGTGTTGGGCGTCCCCTCAGCTCAGCAGGGCTATAATGCCGTACAGGACGGCTATTGTGACGATGATGATGCCGATGAATGGTCGATCTGCGTTTTTCATATGACGAATTTTTGGAAAGGTGGTTTATTCGGTAAACGCATCCGGCGCGGTTGTTAGTATGTGGCCGTCCGGAAGAATGCGTCCTTACAATTCAGAATAAGGTGCCGGGTGCAGGAAAACAATGTCGATATGCGAGACATTATGCTGGTATTGCGCCGAGGACGATAAGCTCTTCCAGGTCGGGTCAGCGCCGAATGTCTTCCAGTGGTCTTCACGGGCGGCCATATTTTCAAAACTTGTCATATACATCAGGTTTGGCATGTGCGCGCCGGAAAGCACGGAAGCGTAGAAGACGGCATGGAAGCCAAGCTTTTCGAAAAGGGTGATCTCGCCGCCCTGGTTGAACATCTGCACTTTATTTGCAAAAAGTTCTTCGGTCGGGCCTTCGTAGCTGCGGAGTTCATAGATCCGGTCGGCGCTAAATCCTTGTGCGGACCAGGGGGTGGCGTGATGCGGCATATCGGGAAAGGCTTTTAACAGGATGGACTCTATCCGGGCATAGGGCGGGTCGTCATAGCTGGCGGTTAGGTAGGACCGGCCGTCGGTGAGGTACCGGGTGTCTTTTGCCAGCTGGTCGGGGAGAGCGGCGAATTGCGCCAGGTCTTTGAGTGGTATAAATACATAGATGCGGCGGATAGCGGCGGTGTCGTTGCCAACGGGCTTGAAGACCCCGATTCCGGTGATATTCTGACGATGGAGGGCGGGAAGGAGAGCATTCTGCAGGAAACTGTCCACCCGGGCTTCCTGTTGCAGGGTCTTGAGCTGGTAGATGCGGATGGCAAAGTATTCCTGATGGTCGGCGGCGGGGCCCCGGTCCGCGAGGGCTGAAAAGGCCGTGATCGAGCCGGTGACGCCAAGGAAGAAACGGAGCAATTTTTTCATAATTAAATTGTTGAATATGAGATGCCAGGGAGATGTCGCGGGCGTAAATGTAAAACCTAAAATCGTTTTAACAAAAACTTGAAGGAGGCGGCAGGCCAAATCGTTGGAAATAAACCTATCTTGGCGCACTCCTGAGAGAACTATGCGATATAATTTTTACTTACTTTTCCTGCTTTTGTGTGGCGGGCTGAGCGCGGATGCGCAGCAATTTCTTACCGGCAAGGTCTATGTGAAGGGTAGTTCCGACACATTGATCTCCGTTAGTATCCATAATATCACCGAGCAGCGATATGACCTTTCGGATGAGGACGGCAGCTACAAGATCCAGGCGGCTCCGGGGGATCATATCGCTTTTTCTTCGGTGGGGCATAAGGCGGATACGGTCACGGTCACCGCTTCGATCCTGACTGCTGCCTACCCGGTCTTCCTGGAGATCAAGGCGCAGACCCTGACGGCTGTGAGGGTGGAGTTTAACAATTATCAGCTGGATTCCATGGACCGGCGGAAGGAATATGCATGGGTCTACGACCACGGGAACACGCCGCGGATTGATCATGTGCGGAGCGGGGATGGGGTGGGTGTCGATATGAATATTTTCCGGGGTGCTTCGTCGGCGGCCAAAGAGCGTGAGCGGCTGGAGAAGAGGCTGCAAAGGGAGGAGCAGGACTATTATGTCGATTTCCGGTACAATAAGGACTATGTAGCGAAAATCACTCGTCTGCAAGGGGATTCACTGAAGAACTTCATAAAGAAATATCGTCCTTCCTACGATTATTGCCGCAAGGCGGCTCAGGTCGACATTCTTGTTTATATCAATGACTGCTATAAGCAGTATGTAAGGCCTGCGGAATAGCCGAGCGAAGCAGGTCCGACGAAGTTTTCCTATTTTCGTCCAAACTGATGCACCATGATGGAGGAACTCCGCAGCAGGAATTGGTTTGGGAAAAAGGATAAGATGGGTTTCATCTACCGCAGTTGGATGAAAAACCAGGGTTTCCCTGAAGATTTGTTTGATGGTCGCCCGGTGATCGGGATTTGCAATACCTGGTCGGAGTTGACACCGTGCAATGCTCATTTGAGGGAGATTGCGGAGAAGGTCAAGCGGGGCGTCTATGAGGCAGGCGGGTTCCCGCTGGAATTTCCCATCATGTCGCTGGGGGAGACGCTGCTAAAGCCGACGGCGATGTTGTTCCGTAATCTGGCCAGCATGGATGCCGAAGAATCGATCCGGGGGAATCCACTGGATGGAGTGGTGTTGCTGACCGGATGTGATAAGACTACTCCTTCCACGGTGATGGGAGCGGCCAGTGTCGATCTGCCTACGCTGGTGGTGCCGGGCGGTCCAATGCTGAACGGAAAGTTTCAAGGTCATGATATTGGATCGGGCACGCATGTCTGGAAGTTCGATGAAGACCGAAAGACAGGCCGGATGAGCGATGCTGATTATCTGCTGGCAGAGAGCTGCATGTCGCGCAGCCCGGGACATTGCATGACGATGGGGACGGCGAGCACGATGGCCTGTATGGTGGAATCGCTTGGCCTGACGCTGCCGGGGGCTGCGGCGATACCGGCGGTGGATTCCCGGAAGAAGGCGCTGGCGCAACTGTCCGGGCGGCGGATCGTGGAGATGGTAAAGGAGGGCCTTCGGCTGTCGAAGATCCTGACGCGTACTGCGTTCGAGAATGCGATAAAAGTGAATGCGGCAGTAGGGGGCAGTACCAATTTCATTATTCATTTGACGGCGATCGCGGGCCGGATCGGAGTACCGCTGGAGCTGAGTGATTTTGACCGGCTGGGGAGCGGCATCCCGCTGCTGGTGAACCTAATGCCGTCGGGCAAATATCTGATGGAAGATTTCTATTATGCGGGCGGTTTGCCAGTGGTCATGCATGAGCTGCGCGACCGGCTGGATCTGGATGTCATGACGGTAAACGGTCGTACGCACCGGGAAAATATTGCCGGCCGTGAGACTTGTTATAACCGGGATGTTATCGCGGCGTTTGACAGGCCCCTCTTGCCTCATGCGGGGATTGCGGTAGTCAAGGGTAACCTGGCTTTGAGCGGCGCCGTCATAAAGCCGTCCGCGGCTACCCCTGCGCTGATGCAGCATCGTGGCAGGGCGGTGGTATTTGAGGATATCGAGGACTATCATCTGCGGGTAGACGATCCGGGGCTCGATATCGATGAAACCTGTGTCATGGTACTTAAGAATGTCGGGCCGGTGGGATATCCGGGGATGCCGGAAGTCGGGAATATGGCGCTTCCGAAGAAGGTGCTGGAAAAAGGTGTAACGGATATGGTGCGGATATCGGATGGAAGAATGAGCGGCACCGCATACGGCACGGTCGTGCTTCACGTCTCTCCGGAATCGGCGGTGGGCGGAACGCTGGCACTGGTCAGGAATGGGGATTGGATCGAGTTGGATGTGGAAGGCAGGCGGCTGCACCTCGATGTGCCGGATGAAGAACTGGAGCGCAGGCGCGTGGCCTGGAACCCGGCGGCCGCGGTTGCAGATCGGGGTTATGTCCAGCTCTATATCCGTCATGTGCAGCAGGCGGATCGCGGCGCGGACCTGGATTTCCTGGTGGGTGGTTCGGGATCGGACGTAAGCAGGGATTCGCATTGAAGATCGGAACTATATGCATTTATTGATTGTTTTCGCCGGCATTCTGTTGCTTGTGCTGATGATCTCCTGGTGGAAGATCAACGCTTTTCTTGCATTTCTGGTCGTGTCCGTCATCACCGGGCTTTTGTTGGGGATCCCATTCGAGAATATCGCCGGGGCCGTGTATAAAGGCATGGGAGATACGCTTGGGGAACTGGCCATTGTAATTGTGCTGGGCGCCATGCTGGGCAAGATCGTGGCCGAGAGCGGCGCCGCACAGCGGATTGCCACCTTCATGATGAATGCATTCGGGCAGAAGTATATCCAGTGGGCGTTGATGGTGACCGGGTTAATCATCGGGATTCCGTTGTTCTATAATGTCGGTTTTGTCCTGATGGTGCCATTGATCTTTTCGGTCGCATATAAATATAAGCTCCCGATAGTATTTATCGGGTTGCCAATGCTGGCGTCGTTGTCGGTCACGCATGGATTTCTGCCGCCGCATCCGGCACCGGCCGCGCTGGTCGGCCTTTTTCACGCCAATATGGGGAAGACCCTGATATATGGGATGACTATCGCGATACCCGCCGTCATCCTCGCCGGGTTGGTTTATTCCCGGACGCTTCGGAATGTAAACGCTTCGCCGTTGGAAGGTCTCGTCGCCGCGGAAAAACCAGAGGAACAGCTGCCGGGGATGGGGATCAGCGTGCTATCGGCGCTGCTGCCGGTGATCCTGCTGATGGGGACGACCTTCGTGGGAATGGCGGCGCACCCGGATCTGTGGGGGCAGCATTTGTTGTCTTTTATTGGCAATCCTTCCATTATCCTGCTTAT
>DATMLR010000388.1:0-4043 GCA_035570015.1 Puia sp. | reverse complement strand
ATATAGCCCCAGCCATCGGCAATAAGCTGCTGCGCAGCCGGCGGATCGCCGACGGGACGCGGCGGAGGAAAGACCGGGGCTTGCGAAGCGATTGGATTATAAGCGGGATACTTGTCAAAGATCTCCTGCAATTCCGGATGGTCCTTTACCAACAGCTGTTTGATCGCTGCATTGATCTTCTCCAAATCCTCGGCCGGTGGCTGGTTAGGCGCAGGCAGCACGCTGCGGCCGAACATCATCAGCAGCGGCACCGGTCCTTTGGCGTTAGCCGGCATCACCAGCGTCATTTTGATCGTCACGTCGATGGCCGGATACGAAGAATTGTCAACATGCCCTTCGAGCTGTTTGGCGATGACGGGTGTAAACCCGAGAAACTCCCGCTCCGAGATTTTTGTCGTCCACGTAACACCCGGAACATGCGCAGGCACCCGGCCGTAGACTTCCCGCTCGAAGTCCTCCACGATCTCCGGCCGCCGCTGGGCCCACCAAATTGCCGCCGTCGTCACCTTTTTACCGTTGTTCAGCGTGAGCACATCAGGAAGGTTCGGGTACGGATCGGCCAGCGCCGTATCATAGTTGGCATGGTTCGGCGCCTTCTCATCGCCGCTTGGCCCGGGCCGCAGGCTTTTGATCCCCAGCAGCTTCATCATGTTTTCGTGGTCATCCTGCGCGCGGAGGCAAAGTGCGCCCGTAAGACACAGTCCCAATAAAATCAAACGGTTCATATCCTGAAAAATTATTTGTCCTGATCGGTGCGAAAGGGTGATGCGGGCAGGCCTTCTTTGTTGTACAAATTCGCTCCCTCCGGGTTATCGGCCCAGGCATATCGAACATACAGCGGCTCCGGAACATCCGGGCTGGACACGATCACATGGTCGCCGTCGATCCGCGCGCCGGCCCAAACAAACTTCTTATCCGCTCCCGCGATCGCAAATTGCTGCAACTCTCCGCCTCCCTTGACCATCATTCCGCTACCGATGGCGGTGAAACTCAGGATAATCTTATCTCCATCCACCCGCGCCGATTGATAGATCGGACCTGACGCAACAACCAATGAATCGCCATAAGCAAGTTGCTCCGCCGCCAGCGCCAGCCGGTCTCCGACGTCCTTTTTGTCCAGCGGATGGACGTCGTTCCATTCCCCCACGTCAATGGTCACCGCCATCGCCGTATTCGGCACCGATAACGCAACCAGCTGCCCCTCCCGTAACTCTGCCCATTGGCTCTCGGAAGGGGAATATTGCACCTCCATGTAATTGGGCAGCTGCACGTACAGAAAAGGAAGATTACCCTCCTTCCAATCCGAGCGCCAGTCAGCGATCAGCGCCGGCAGCAGTTTCCGGTACTCGCGCGGATTGCCGGTATTCGCTTCCCCCTGGTACCACAGGAACCCCTTGATGCCGTAATGGACGGCCGGGGCTACCATGGTATTGTAAAGGCCGGTGGGTTCGTTTTGTGCCGAAAAAGGAGGCGTGCCGCCGCTCATATTCCGCGGCGGAAAGACCTGACCGACCTTGTATTGCCAGTCCCCACGGATATCAATATGCGTAACGCCATCGGTAAGCTCATATCTTTTGTCCGGTACGAACCCGCCCTTGCCGGAGGTGTTGGTGACGCGCACCACCAGAAGATTCTCACCCTCCTTTAACAGGCCTGCGGGTACTTCATACCGCCGCGGCGGGTATTGATAGGTGATATTGCCGACCTTGACGCCGTTCAGGTATGTTTCGTCGGCATCAATGATGCGGCCGACAAATAGTTTTGCCGGCTTTCCCGCCATCGACGCCGGTACCTCGATCTTTTTCCGGAACCACACTACGCCGTTCAATCCCTTCACTCCCTGATCGGCCCAATAGCCGGGCAGCCAGAATGGATGCCAGCCGACCGGGGCATAGTCGGGCGAATACCATTTCACTACTCCGGCTAACCCTTGATCGGGATGCGCTTTGCTGTGATCATCCGACACATTCCGGCGAAGGGCCATTGCCAAATTGTTCTCTTCCGGCAAATTTCCGATCTGTTCTAAATAAGCAGACATACCGGAGAAGCCCGCCGCACTGATCCAAGCCTGGATCGGCGTCCCGCCGACACTGGAATTGATGATCCCGATAGGGACATGATATTTCTGGTATAATTGCCGCGCAAAGAAATAAGTCGCCGCGCCAAAGGCCAGCACGGTCGTAGGGTTGGCTTCCTGCCAGGTGGAGTGGGGGAGGTCTTCATGCCGGGCCGTCACGTCGGCCGCTGTCGGCACGAAGAAGTTGCGGATCTGTGGAAAATCAGCCCCCGCGATATCGTCAGGATACTTCTCTTTCACCCGCTCCATCGGGATGACCATATTGGACTGACCGGAACAAAACCAGACGTCACCAATGAGGATGTCGTTGACTACCAAATGATTGCTGGCGTGGATCTCCAGCGTATAGGGACCGCCCGCCTTCATGGCCGGCACCCGGACCTGCCAGCTGCTATCTGCAGCCGCACTCGTCCTATAGCGCCGTCCGGCGAATTCCAGCGTGATCCGCTCCCTTGGCGAGGCCCAGCCCCAGATCGTCAGGGGGATGTCCCGCTGCAGGACCATTTTATCGGCAATCAGTTGTGGAAGCCGGACCTGGGCGGATGCGATTAACCCGGCGAAAAGGAGGGGAAGGAAGAGGGAAACCTGTCTGACAGAGTTCATGTTGCAATCGGTTGCATGAAACTACGATTTATTCCTTAGTTTTATTTCACTAATTTTTTGCTTGTTATGGAACGGATGCATCCCGGACTGATTGTTTTTTCCGCATTAATGGTCTTCTCCGCCGTTACCTGCCGCGCCCAGGACAACGCTCCCTGGAATCATAAATCCTGTGCTGTCGTCCTGACCTATGATGATGCCATCGATGTGGATATCGACAATGTTTTACCGGCACTGGATTCGCTGGGCTTCAAAGGCACTTTCTACCTTATCGGCTCCTCTTCGGTGGTAGCAACCCGGATGGCCGCCTGGCGTAAGGCCGCAGCCGAGGGCCACGAGCTCGGCAACCACTCGATGTTCCATCCCTGCGACGCCAGCCTGCCGGGACGGACCTGGGTGTCCGCAGACAATGACCTCAGCAAATATACCGTGCGACGGGCTGTTGCCGAGATCCGCCAAACAAACGTCCTTCTCCAGGCCATCGATGGAAAGACGCAAAGAACATTCGCCTATCCCTGCGGTGATGTGACGGTGCATGACACGCTGTTCTACAGCTGGCTTCAGAAGGATTTTGTCGCCGCCCGCGGCGTCCGCGGTGTCTTTGATACCCTCGGCAAAGTCAACCTCGATAATGTCGACTGCTTTGCGATGAATGGCAATACCGCCGACCAAATGATCGCGCTGGTCCGTCACGCTATGCAAACGCACACGCTGCTGGTCTTCCTGTTCCATGGGGTGGGAGGGGGGCATAATATCAATGTCGCTCTCCGTGAACACAGCGAGCTGCTGCATTTCATCAAGGATCACGAAGATCAGATCTGGGTCGCGCCGATGGTAGACGTGGCGGAATATATTCGCGCCCACCAGTAACATCAGACCCCAGCCGTCGCATCGGAATTTCCAAATTAATTGAATTTGTCTATGCAAATCCAAATCTTCCGAAAATAGCACCCGCCGACCTTCGGGAAACCACCAGCGACAAAGCAGTCCCCCCAAACTTTCCGGATTGACCGCAAACTTTTCCCGGTTCCCCGCAACCACCCCCGCGACCCAAAAACCGCATGGTAGTTTTGTGCCATGAAAAAGCTAATACTCCTCCTCTGCACCTTCCTGGCCCTCAACCAGCTGATCGCTCAAGGCCCGCCCGCAGGCGGCCCCCCTCCGGGTGGTCCCGGCGGCCCGGGAGGCCCGATGAGCGGCGGTTCCGCTTCCGGCCATCTCTTCGGCAAACTCGTCGACAGTACCGGCCACGGCATCGCCCGCGCCTCCGTCATGATCCTCAAAATTTCCAAAGACCCCGCCACCGGCAAACAACGCGAAACCCTGCTAAAAGGCGGGAGCAGCCAGAACAACGGCGACTTCTCGG
>DATMLR010000387.1:0-11168 GCA_035570015.1 Puia sp. | reverse complement strand
ACCTTCCTGCTCGTCCTGATTTGACTGCGAATCTTCCTGACCGCCCTGCACCTGGTCATCTGCGTCCTCATCCTCTGGTCTCTGCTGGTCGTGACGCTGCTCATGTCTGACGGGTTCCTGCCGTTCTTGCCGTTCTTGCCGTCCCTGTTCGGGCCGGGCCGGGCGATCCTGATTCACCGCCGGGTCATGTGAGGGCCGGTCATGTGCGGGCCGGTCGTGAGCAGGCTGGACCCGCGGCGCTGCCTTTGCAGCCGGAGCAGGCGCTGCCTCCTGCTCTTCTTCTTTCTTCTTGCCGGCGACTTTTTTCAGGACGACGGGCTTTTCTTCCTTCTTAACGCGGTTGTCTTTCTTTACTTCCGCCTTCCGGGGCTTTTCATCGCCGCTTTCGACAATGGCCTCCTCTGTGCTGTTGGAAGTGGTCGTTTTGATGATGCGTTTGCGCTTGGGCTGGGCGTCATCCCCATCGGACTTGCTGTCCTTTGCCGTAATGGCTTGTTTATCGAGAATTTTGTAAACGAGTTCCTGCTTTTCCAGTTTTTTCGCACCAACGATCTTTAACTGCTCTGCAATATCGAGGAGTTCCGGAACGAGCATGTCGTTCAATTGGAGAATATCGTACATAAAATAACTTGAGAGTTGAACACCAATCTTAAACAGTGAGCCTGTCTAATTGAAAATGTTTGAAATGAATTTTGATTATTGTGAACCGGAAGTCTTAAAACTGATGAGCTGTGAGCATTGGAAAAGTAAACTAATCAGCTTAATTCCAATGCAAATTTAGCACAAAATTTAATAATTTCAAAATTAATTTTTCAAACCCTCTGGCTGTCAGGCCTTTTAGGCTCAATTCTCCACGCATTGCGTGAGGATTTTTTTATCTTTGGCGCCGCTATGTTTAACACAAGGACCAAAATAAAACAGTTGCTGGCGACCGCGCCGGAGGGGCAGGAAGTTATCGTCATGGGATGGGTTCGCAGTTTCCGGAATAATCAATTTATTGCGCTCAACGACGGCTCCACCAATAACAATCTCCAGGTTGTCGTGGAATTAGGTACGGGCGACGAAGAATTGCTGAAGAAGATCACTCCGGGGGCCTCCCTGAAAGTGACCGGCCCGCTCGTTCCATCTCTTGGAAAAGGTCAGGCCGTAGAGGTAAAAGCCCGCTCCATCGAGCTTCTCGGCGAATGCAATCCGGAGAAGTACCCGCTTCAGCTGAAGAACAGACCCAGCCTCGAGTACCTTCGGGAGATCGCCCATCTGCGGTTCCGCACGCAGACCTTTGGCGCCGTCTTCCGCGTTCGCCATGCGCTGGCCTTTGCCATTCATCAGTTCTTTAACGAGAAGGGTTTCATCTATCTCCACACGCCTATTATTACCGCTTCGGATGCCGAAGGAGCTGGAGAGTTGTTCCGCGTGACCACGCTCCCGTTCGATAACCCGCCCCGACGTGATGACGGTTCGATCGACTTCCGCGAAGACTTCTTCGGCCGCTCCTCGAATCTGACCGTCAGCGGACAGCTGGAAGGTGAGCTGGGGGCGATGGCCTTTAGCGACATCTATACTTTTGGGCCCACTTTCCGTGCGGAGAACTCCAACACGGCGCGGCATCTCGCTGAATTCTGGATGATCGAGCCCGAGATGGCCTTCTATGATCTCGAAGACAACATGAACCTCGCCGAGAACTTTATCCGCTACCTGATCGGCTACGTAATGGATAACAACCGGGAGGATTTGGAATTCCTTGCCGCCCGGCTGACTGAAGAAGAGAAGCAGAAGCCTCAGGCCGAACGAAGCGAGCTGGGATTGATCGAAAAGCTGGAATTTGTCCGAACTGCTCCATTCGAACGCATCACCTATACTGAAGCGATCGATATCCTGCTGCAATCTCCGGCATTTAAGAAAAAGAAGTTCCAGTACGACATCAAATGGGGCATCGATCTGCAGAGCGAGCACGAACGCTACCTCGTGGAAAAGCATTTTAAGAAACCCGTCATCGTTACCGGCTATCCGAAAGAGATCAAGGCGTTCTATATGCGACAAAACGACGACGGAAAGACTGTTGCTGCCATGGATATCCTTGTCCCGGGGATTGGGGAGATGGTCGGCGGCTCACAGCGGGAAGAACGACTGGACCGGCTGGAGGCCCGGATGAGTGAAATGCATATCCCCGTGAAGGAAATGTGGTGGTATCTCGATACCCGTCGTTTTGGTACCGTTCCGCATGCCGGGTTCGGCCTGGGATTTGAACGGATGATGTTGTTCGTTACCGGCATGACCAATATCCGCGATGTCATCCCATTCCCGCGCACGCCGAAGAGCGCGGAATTCTAAGAGACCGCTCATGGCCAGATTCCGGAAAATATTGTTTACCGCGATTACCGTTTTTATTGTCCTGGCGATCGCCGAGCTGTGCTGTCGTGCCTACTATTATCAGGCGCTTTCGCCGCTTCATCCGGTCGCAACCGTTCAGCTTTTGAAGGACCTCAGGGACAAGTTCAGGCATTATCGGGATGACGACTCGCTGACCAGGATGCTCCAGCGCAACCAGGCCCTGGTCCGACCCCAGGTCTCGCGGGAGGAGAACAACGAGATCAACCGCGAGTGCATAGCGGCCAACCGGGCGGTGTATGTGCCGTGGGTGGAGTTTGCTTTTATGGATTATCGGTCGCGGTATGTCAATGTCGTCGGGCACCGCCGGTTTTCTGTTCCTGACCGCTCCGATTCCGTCGCGCGGGAGCCGCTGCGGATTTATTTCCTGGGCGGATCCACCATCTACGGCTATGATGTGACGGATGCGGAAACCATACCTTCTGCTTTTGTCCGCGCGTATCAACTTAAGTATCCCGGTGGCCGCCCCATCCGGGTGTTTAACCTTGGGATGCCCTTCTATTACAGCTACCAGGAGTTGATCCAGCTATCGGACCGGCTCTTCACGGACGAACATCCGGACATGGTAATTATGCTGGACGGGGTGAACGACTGTATGGAAGCCAGTGCCGCTATCGTCCCCGCGCCTATATTTACCCCGCGGAACCGCGATCGGATTACGCCGGGTGACGTTGACAATCCTTCCAACCAGATCCGGGATTATTACAGGCTGCCAGCCGGAATGAGCCTCGACACCGTCTGTACCCTCCTTGTCAACCGTTACCTCGCCAACATCCGGCATGCGCATGATCTCGCGGCGGTTTATCATATACCGCTTTACTGTTTCTGGCAGCCCGTACCCTGGTACAACTATCCCAACCGTGCGGGGGACCCCATCTGCGCTCAATCGAAACAGGAACGGTTTGAAAAGATCTGGCCCCGGATCAGGGATTCGGCCAAGGCGATCCCATTCCTTACTTTTCTGGGCGATATGCTGCACGACGTAAAAGGCCTTCCGTTTGTCGACCAGGTCCACTATTCTCCTGAGTTCAACCGCGCGATAGCGGAAAAAATGCTAAACCAGATCGATTGGGGGTGGAAATAGTTAGTTTTCGTAAGTTGCGTCAAATTCTTATCTATGGCCATCCCTGTCGTCGACCTAGCCGAATTTTCCGGCGCGCCCGGGCAAAAGAAATCATTCGTATCCGCACTGGGAAAAGCCTATGAGGAGGTAGGATTCGTAGCGGTAAAGAATCACGGCATCTCCGACGCCACGATCGAAAGCCTCTATAGGAATACGAAAGCTTTCTTTTCCCTTCCGCAGGAAACCAAGCGCCAATATGAGATCCCGGGGCTGGCCGGCCAGCGGGGCTACACTTCTTTCGGCAAAGAGCATGCGAAAGGCAGCGTCGCTCCCGACCTCAAAGAATTTTTCCAGTTTGGCCAGACCGTTGAGGACGGCGACCCGATCAAGGCTGAATACCCCGACAATGTGTTTGTCCGGGAGCTGCCCGAATTCAATCCGATCTTCACCAAAGCTTATCATGGTTTTGAACACTCCGGTGGCCGGTTGCTGCAGGCCATCGCGCTTTACCTGGGGCTCGATGAACACTTTTTTGATCCGTATATCCACAATGGCAACTCCATCCTGCGGGCTATCCACTACCCTCCGATCGTCGTCGAGCCCAAATCGGCCATCCGGGCCGAACAGCACGAAGACATCAACCTGATTACCCTACTGATCGGCGCGTCGGCGGACGGATTGGAGATCCTCTCCAAGCAGAACCAGTGGGTCCCTGTTACCTCCCTGCCGGAACAGATCGTCGTCAATGTCGGCGATATGCTGCAGCGGCTGACCAATAACAAGCTCAAATCGACTACGCATCGGGTCGTCAATCCACCCCGCGAAAAATGGGGCAGTCCCCGCTATTCCATCCCGTTCTTCCTCCATCCCATCAGCGGCATGAGCCTGGCCTGCCTGCCCGGCTGTATCGATACGGCCCACCCCAAAGCATATCCTGACGTAACGGCCGGGGAATACCTGGATGAGCGGCTGCGGGAGATCGGGCTGAAAAAATAGGGAAAAGGGCTAAGCAAACAAAAGGGCTATTTCTGTTTATGGCATTCACTTTCACGGTTTTAATCTGACTTAAATATATTAACTTTACCGAATGAAAACGATAACCCTGCAAATGCCCGACTCCCTTGGTATGGAAAATAGAGAGGTAGCCATGCTAGTGGCAAGCCGGCTATACGAACAGGGGAAACTTTCGCTAGGGCAAGCAGCCGAGGTTGCAGGACTTAGCAAAAGAACTTTTGCTGAACTTCTGGGTTCTTACAATGTTTCCATATTCAATTTTCCTCCTTCCGATCTGTCAAGGGACGTAGCAAATGCCTAAGACTATTATTTCTGATACAAGTTGCCTTATTGTTTTGACCAATATAGGAGAGCTTGACTTGCTTCATAAAACTTATGGATCCATTATTACAACCGTCGAGATAGCCAATGAATTTGGCGAGCCGCTTCCTGATTGGGTCATTATTGAAAAAGTCTCGGATAAATACAAACAGCAACTTTTAGAAATGCAGATTGATAGAGGTGAATCGAGTGCAATTGCCCTCGCGCTTGAGACACCTGAAAGTACGGTTATCCTCGATGACTATCGAGCAAGGAAAATAGCGCAGCAACTTGGCGTCAACTATACCGGCACCATTGGGGTAATCATCAAAGCAAAGATCAATGGTGTCATTCCTTCCATAAGGCCAATCCTTTCAAAAATTAAAGAAACCGACTTTCGAATATCTGTAGAAATTGAACGGCAGGCTTTGCTTGCGGCTGGCGAGCAATAGAATTACAATTGTTACTGAAAGTCGTAAAAATTCCAATAAAATTACTGTAAATCAAATGCTTACAGCGTAAGTCGGGAAAGTGAAACTCGGGAAACCGGGCGATTTAGGTAAACGCGACCACACGCTCTACGGGTGAAACACGTATAGCAGGACAAGGGCGGTAACAGCACCAATTAAAAAACTGAGGATCAATTTCATGTGCTAATCAGACGTTAGGGGTCTGCCGCAAAAATATGCTTAAAAACCGGCAGGGTCCACCCCTGAGGTCATATTTTTTTTAATCTTATTTTAATGTCGTGGTCCCGGGCGGATGATTTTACCGCTCATCCCGATTATTGACCGCTTAGGTTTCGATTACTAGCCTATAAAAATTACCTGTCTTAAGGTAGTACTTTGTGTTGCATAGTACTAAAATCGATCGTATCTTTGAGTTGTTAATGAAAGTAAGTGTTATTAAAACCGTAAGCATATGAATATCGAGAATACTCAAAGCCAGATGCGAAAGGGTATTTTGGAGTTTTGCATTCTCTCGGTGATCAGACGCGGTGAAGCATATCCATCCGACATTGTCGAAGAAATGAAAGCCGCCAACCTGAACATCCTGGAAGGTACCCTCTATCCCCTCCTCACTCGACTGAAGAATGCCGATATGCTCACCTACCGATGGGTAGAAAGCAACTCGGGACCGCCGCGCAAATATTTTTCCCTGACGCCAAAAGGTGAGGCGTTCTACGGGGAACTCCAGGCAACATGGAACGAACTGGCCAATGCCGTCCACGCCCTAACCCAGAAGATCTGAAACACCCTTTGAAATGAACGACTTCTAAATTTCAACCGTCAAACTACCATTTGTATGAAAAAGATTATCAACATAAATTTCCATAGCCGGGTGATCCCTATCGAGGAGACTGCGTATGAGATCCTGCAGCAGTATGTCGAAAGTCTGCGCCGGTATTTCGCCAATGAAGAAGGGCGGGAGGAAATCATCAGTGATATCGAGAACCGGTTCTCGGAGCTCTTCGCGGATACGTTGAAGAAGGGCGCGGCCTGCATTACGGACGCAGACGTCAACACCATTATTGCGAGTATGGGCAGGCCGGAAGAATTTGCGGCTGAAGAGGAACAGGCCTCTGCCCGTGGCGGCGCGGGAGCCGGCGCCGCAGGCGCCGGCGGTGGGGGCACCGGGAGTGGAAGCGCGGGCAGCGGAAGCGGCGGCAGCGGAAGCGACGGCGCTGGAAGCGGTCCTCAGCAAGGCTACCCCCCTTACGAAGAACACCGCCGCCTCTACCGCGCATCCAACCAGAAGGTTCTGGGCGGGGTATGCGCCGGTCTGGCCAACTATCTCAAGCTCGACCCGGCCATCGTTCGCCTTATTTTCGTGCTGATCTGCGTGACCTGGGGCTTTGGCATCCTCCTCTATATCATCCTCTGGATCGTCCTGCCCACCAAAACGCTGGCGACCACAGCCCGGAAAAGGCTCTACCGCAACCCGGATGACCGCGTCATCGCCGGTGTCGCCGGCGGCCTTGCCGCCTATTTCCATATCGATGTTTGGATTCCCCGGCTGGTCTTCGCCCTTCCCCTGATCCTCGGAATTTTCACTTCGGTCTTCCAGAATATCTGGTGGCATGTCTTCCGCTTTAGCGGTCATATCTGGTTTGATGGCTTTGGAGGCAGTCTCTTCGTTGCCTATATCGTCCTATGGATCGTCCTGCCGGAAGCAACCACCGCCACTGAAAAGCTGGAGATGCGCGGGGAAAAGATCGACTTGGAGTCTATTAAGAATACAGTAAAAAGTGATCTCGAAATCTTTAAGGGCAAGGCCCGCGAAATGGGGGCCGAAATGCAGGAGAGCTTTAAGAATATGGGCCAAAATATGGGTTCCCAGGTCCGGCAGAATGTGCAGAATTTCGGCGCGGAAGCCGGCAGCGCGGTACGCAGGTCCAGTAATGGGATCGGCCACGCGATCGGCGTCCTTTTCAAAGTCTTTTTCCTGATGATCGCGGGGATCATCGCGTTTTCCCTGATCATGGTCCTGGTGGCCCTTGCTTTTAGCGGGGGCGGCCTCCTGGACCTGAAAGGCTATTTCCTCAGCGGTTTCTGGGAAAATATCCTTGCCTGGGCCAGCTTTATTCTCCTATTCGTCGTCCCGGTCATTGCACTCCTGACCTGGCTGATCCGGCGGATCACCGGCATCCGGTCTCAGCGGCACTACCTCGGCTATATGTTTGCCACCCTCTGGGTCATCGGGCTAATCAGTTTTGTAGTGCTGGCGGGAATGCTCGTCAACAACTTCAGGGCCCGCGCGCATTCGGAAGAAGACTTCGCCCTGATCCAACCTTCTCACGGCAGCCTGATCATCCAGGCGCATCAAAACATCCACCGCGACTACTATGACGACGACTGGTGGTTTGGAAACGGCTGGAGACATAATGGCGTTTTCTACAGCATCAGTGATGACAGCATCCTACTCAATACCGTGCAAATCAAAGTACTGCGCAGTGATGATTCCAGTTACCATGTGCGCATCCTCCGGGGCAGCCTGGGCAGCAGCGCCAACACCGCCCTTGAATATGCGCGGCAGATCAGCTTTCCCGTTACCCAGTCCGACAGCATCATCCAGCTTCCAGGCGGATTTCCTATCACCCGGGACCAGCAGTTCCGTAACCAACAGGTCATTGTTGTCGTCTATATCCCCGTGGGGAAGAAGATCATGATGGATAATTCCGTCAAACGCTATGACTGGGTCAACCTGCACGTTGGCCGCGGCCATTTCAATTGGGACAATGACGATCGCTATGACGAAAACTATGATGAGGAAGGGTTCAGCCTGGAGAACAATTACTACTGGAATAGCGGGGTGCAGTATATGATGACGACCGATGGTCTTCAGCGGGTGAGCGCCGTAGGAAGGTATGAAGGCCGGCCTGAACAACCTGAGAAACGCGAACGTCCGGAGAAGAAGGAAAAACCGGAGGCACCCGAAAAGCCCGAAAAGCCGGATCAGCCCGCCAACAACGGTTACCGGTATAAGGATCCGGCACAAAAGCACAACGCCGACACCCCCGTCCCCAAGACCAGTACGTGGATCTCGAGGCCGCATCCGTCCCCTTTCGTGCTGCTTTCAAGCTTTTTTATTTAACCAAGTATACTCTCGTTGGTTGAAGTTGGAACACAGCCCCCCGGCCTCTGCCGGGGGACTATATTTTTGGATTCGGCCTTTGCCCGAGATTTTTGAGGCCTTTGCCCTAAATTTGCGGCTCAACTCCATTTCATGAAGAGTACGCCTTTCACTGCTTTCCACATCGCTTTTGGTGCTAAAATGGCCGAATTCGCCGGTTACAACATGCCGATCAGCTATAGCGGGATCAACGACGAGCACCAGGCCGTTCGCAGCAACGCGGGGGTCTTCGATGTCAGCCACATGGGTGAATTCATTGTGAAAGGCGAGCACGCTTTGGACCTGATCCAGCGCGTCACCACAAACGACGCCGCGAAGCTAACTGCGGGCAAGGCCCAATACAGTGCACTGACCAACGAAGCCGGCGGCATTGTGGATGACCTCATCGTCTATTGCCTGGATGAGAACAAGGCTTATATGCTGGTCGTCAATGCTGCGAATATCGAAAAGGACTGGAGCTGGATCTCCGCCCACAATTCAAAAGGCGCGGAAATGCATGATATTTCTGCTAAAACAGCCCTGCTTGCGATCCAAGGGCCAAATGCCAACCGGATTATGCAGCCGCTTACCGACATCGATATCCTCAACCTTAAATATTATACGTTTGCCAAAGGCCGGTTCGCCGGCGTCGACAACGTCCTGATCAGCGCTACCGGGTATACCGGCGCGGGCGGGATCGAGATCTATTTTGAAGACAAGGGCGATGCCGCTGCGACGATCTGGAGCCGCATCTTCGAGACCGGCGCCCCGCAAGGACTCAAACCTATCGGCCTGGGCGCCCGGGACACACTTCGGCTCGAAATGGGGTATTGTCTCTACGGAAACGATATCGATGATCAAACCTCTCCGCTTGAAGCAGGCCTGGGCTGGATAACCAAATTTACCAAAGACTTCACCGCCCGGCCCATCCTGGAACGGCAAAAAGCAGCCGGGCCTGCCCAAAAGCTGGTGGGCTTCGAGATGATCGATAAGGGGATACCCCGGCATGACTACCCTATCATGGATTTAACCGGGACGCTGATCGGCCGCGTAACCTCCGGGACCCAGAGCCCCAGCCTCGGAAAGGCTATCGGAATGGGGTATGTGAGTCCGATGTTCGCTCCGATCGACAGCAAAATCTGCGTCAAGGTCCGGGATAAGCTCCTTTCCGCTAAAGTGGTCAAGTTCCCCTTTAGCTGACCCAATCGGGTTTTGGAATGATTTTTTCTGTAAGGAAGTGCGCGATCCAATTATCCCACACCTATTAATACGAAAATGTCCACCATTCACCTGACGACGTTCGTCGCTGCCCCGACCCAACGGGTCTTTGACCTTGCCAGAAGCATCGATCTCCACCGGAAGTCCATGGCCCATACCGGAGAAGAGGCTATCGCCGGTACCACCAGCGGTCTCATCGGTCTCCATGAAACGGTCACCTGGAAAGCCAAACATCTTCGGCGCGTCCGTGTTCTGAAGTCGAAGATCACCGCCATGGAACCGCCGCTGTCTTTTACGGACGAAATGGTGGATGGGGATTTCAAAAGCCTCCGGCATGAACATCATTTCAAAGCAATCGCCAACGGAACGCTGCTGATCGATATCTTTACCTACGAAGCGCCCTATGGCAGCCTGGGCAGGCTCGCCGACCGGTTGTTCCTGACCCGCTATATGAAGAACTTGCTGGAAGCGCGAAATAAGACGATCAAGGAATATGCAGAATCGGAAAAATGGAAATTCATTTTAGACAAATAAAAGAAATAGAAGCACCCAAATTTGAAAACTCCCTTACACACCGCCCTGTCCCCCGCTCTGTTGCATCTTTATGATGTGAACCATGCGGTAGTAGTGATCATCGATGTCCTCCGCGCCACCTCCACCATTGCCACCGCCCTGCATAACGGCGCCAAATGCGTGATACCTGTCGACAGCGTCGCCAAATGTATCGAGCTCGGCCGGCAGATCGACGGGATTACCGCCGGTGAACGGGATGGGATGATCGCGGAAGGTCTGGAACATGGCAACTCCCCTTTTGAATATTCCCGGCCTTTCATAGCCGGCAAAACGCTCGTCCTGACTACCACCAACGGCACCAAGCTCCTCCACATGGCCCTGGACCGCGGCGCCGGGCAGATCATCACGGGCGCTTTCTCCAACCTCCGGTCCGTTTGTAACTACCTGATCGATCAGAACCTGCCGGTTGTACTGGCCTGTGCGGCCTGGAAGGACAAGGTCAATATCGAAGATCTGCTCTTTTCCGGGGCCGTCATCCACCAGGTAAAAGAACATTTCTCCATCAACTGCGACTCTTCCCAGATCGCCGAAACCCTTTACCTGGAAGCCAACGCGAACAACGATATGTTCGAGTTTATGAAAAGCAAGGACGCCTCCCATTACCATCGGCTGATGGGCCATGGCCTCGAGAAAGATATAAGGTACTGTTTGACCCCCGATACAGCCCCTGTTCTCCCGCTTTACGAAAATGGAAAGTTAATCGTTTTGTAAGGTTCCCGTTCGCGCCACCCAAGTTCCTCATTTCGTAAACGACGGCGTCCGTTACCCCCTACCTTTGCCCTCCTTAACCGGACTTTGTCCGGTCGTCCATGGTAAGACAAAATAATATTCATATAGCCCTGATCGGCAATCCCAATAGCGGGAAAAGTTCGCTGTTCAACGCCCTTACCGGTCTGAACCAGAAAGTCGGCAATTTCCCTGGGGTCACCGTCGACAAAAAAAGCGGGTCCACTAACCTCACCCCGGAACTCCACGCCACGATCACCGATTTACCGGGGAC
>DATMLR010000386.1:0-2757 GCA_035570015.1 Puia sp. | reverse complement strand
CCATTATCTCACCGAATTAACTTCAAATACATGTCACTTAGGGATACGCTCCGCGGAACAGGAGTAGCTTTAATAACACCTTTTCAAGCCGATACCAGCGTGGATTATGGTGCGCTGGCAAAAGTCATCGATCATGTCATTGCGGGCGGCGTCGAATATGTCGTCACGCTCGGGACCACCGGGGAAACGCCGACTCTGTCCAAGGAAGAGAAGAAGCAGATCGCGCTTTTCACTTACGAAAAAGTCGCTGGCCGCGTGCCGGTTGTCGTGGGTATCGGCGGGAACAATACCGCGGAGCTGCTGCACGAGCTGGCGAGTTTTCCGCTGGATAAGGCAGTCGCAGTGCTCAGCGCCAGTCCCTCCTATAGCAAACCTTCACAAGAAGGTCTTTTTCAGCATTATAAAACACTGGCGGCAGCTTCACCCAAGCCGATGATCCTCTACAACGTGCCTGGGAGAACGGGGCGTAATCTGAATGCTGCCACTACGATCCGGTTGGCTAAAGAGGTAAGGAACATCGCCGGGATCAAGGAAGCCAGCGGTGATATGGCCCAATGTATGGAGATCCTGCGCGACAAACCGGAGGAGTTCCTGGTGGTCAGCGGTGATGACGCGCTTGCGCTTCCGCAGATGGCGTGCGGGATGGAAGGGATTATCAGCGTAGCTGCCAATGCCTTTCCCGCGGCATTTAGTCAGATGGTCCGCGTATCGCTGAAAGGAGACTTCAAGGCGGCCAAGGTGGTCAATGACCAGCTGATCGCCGCATATGAGATCATGTTTGGCGAGAACAATCCTGCCGGTGTAAAGGGGGCGATGGCGGAGCTGGGCCTGATCGGCAATTATCTGCGACTGCCGGTGGTGCCGCTGAGCGCGGGTCTTCAGGCCAAGTGGGCAAGCTACCTAAGCTACCTGGGGAAAAAATAGGGCGGGGCTGTTATACTTTGGTTATACTTTGTATGTCACGCCTTCCAGCGCGAGGTCGGAGTTTGGGAAGACCTCACGGGCTTCCTGTTCGAACGCCGGTAATTTTTCATATTTCGAGCTGAAATGGCCGATGAGCAGGCGTTGTACGCCGGCTTGCAGGGCGATGGTCGCGGCCTGGGCAGTCGTGCTGTGAAAACGGCGGCCGGCCTGGATCTCGAGGTCTTTTAGATAGGTCGTCTCGTGATAGAGGAGGTCGACGCCGCGGACATAGTCCGCAATGCGTACGTCGAACTTCGTGTCAGCTGCATAGGCGTAGGACCGGGGCTTGGTGGCGGGTTCGGTCACCCATTCGTTCTCGACGACGGTGCCGTCTTTTTTCTGATAGCTTTCTCCCCATTTCAACCGATCGAAAAAGGAGGCGGGAACGTCGTGCTGGCGGGCTTTCTCCGGATTGACCCGCCGAAAGGGCCGGACTTCGCGGAAGATGAAACCCCAGCATTCGATCCGGTGGATAACGGGGAAACAGCTGACCTCATATCGGGCTTCGCGGATGAGGACAGCCGGCTGGTCCGCAATCTTCGCTTCACTCGGTTGCTGAGGGAGCGAGTCGAAATGAACCAAATAGGGGAGATGAATGTCGGCGACCCTAAGCTGAAGACCGATGATCTCCTGGAGCGCGTTCGGGGCATGGATATGAAGGTCCTGTGTTCGGCCGAGCAGGCCCATGCTGGTCAATAGGCCGATCAGGCCAAAATAGTGGTCGCCGTGCAGATGGGAAATAAAGATATGGTTGATCTTGCTGCGGCGGATCTTGTATTTGGCCATCTGCATCTGCGTACCTTCACCGCAATCGACCAGAAAGATCTGATCTTCCATGGTAACGATCTGTGCAGTCGGATGACGATCAAAAGCCGGTAGAGCCGAGTTATTGCCTAAAATGGTGACGGCCAGCATTACGCGATTTTAAGTTGATAAGTCCCGAGTATAGACACGGGCGCAAAATAACTGCTGCATTAGCCGGAAAATTACGGATTGGCTGCGGCCTGGGTAAATAAATTCCCAGGAGTCTGGCCGGAGGAGGCGCTAGGTGGGTTCGGCCCGACGACGCAGAGGTCGCCGAGGGGCGGACGCGAGGGACGGACGCGAGGCGAAGGGCGATCCCGACTTGAGGAGGTAGTTTGATATAATTGGCTGACTTTCTGTCTTGTTGCCCCGGTTTTACCAGACAACCGTGCAGGGGTATTGCGAGTCGGCCAGGGGTGATAGGGGATTGCAGGATGGCAGGGGCTGATGGGTGCTGTAAGCCGGTCAGCGGCGATAGGGGGATTGCGGCGAAGCAGGGTGGTGGCAGGCCGGATACTAGAGATCAGGGCCGTTGAGCAGCTCGCGTTCGATCTCTTCCAACTGGACGATGTCCCAGGCCTCGCTCTGCGTGGGGGTTACGTTCATCACCTCGAGATACCCGTTGTCTTCCAGGTATTGCTCGACGGCGGGGGTGAGCTCGCAGATTACGAAAGATGCGCCGCCGTCGTAGAAGGCCTGCTGGATCTTTACGAGGCCAGTTGCGGCAGCATCTTGGACCTCAGGGATGTCTTTTAATATGAGAACCACGTTTTTAACGTCTTTTTCCAGAATCGGCAGTAAGCTTTTTTCAAGATCTTCTGTCATATTAGCAGCGAGGACCGGCTCAAGGATAGTAATGGCATGAAATTTTTCTCTGGTATCAATTTTGACTTGCATATTTGACTTAAAGATACTTAAAGATATTAACGGCCGTTAATAAAGTAGCAGAAACAGATCTCAAAAATTTTCGTTATTATTGTATAAAGCTCA
>DATMLR010000385.1:0-4627 GCA_035570015.1 Puia sp. | reverse complement strand
AATTCGCAGCAGACGGCGTCCGTATCATCAAGATCAAACTCGGAAAGAACGGGCCGCAGGACGTCGAGCGCGTCCGCCGCATCCGCGATGCAGTCGGCCCTGATATCATCCTTCGCATCGACGCCAACCAGGGCTGGGACTTCGACACCGCCCGCGACAGCCTGCAAGCGATGGAACCACTCAATATCCAGTTCTGCGAACAACCCATGCGATCCTGGAACGACCACAAACTCCCGGAGCTGCGCCGCCTGTCCCCGGTTAAACTCATGGCGGATGAGAGCGTTTTTGATCACCACGACGCCGAAAGACTGATTGCCGCCGACGCCTGCGATTACGTCAATATCAAATTCGCCAAAGCCGGCGGCATCCTCGAAGCCACCCGCATCAATACCGTCTGTGAACGAAACAACGTACCCTGTATGATGGGCGGCATGCTGGAAAGCCGGATAGCCCTCACAGCCTTTGCCCATTTTGCATTGGCACATGACAACATCCGGTTCTATGACATGGATACCTGCCTGTTAGGCCATACCGCTGACCCCGTCACCAGGGGAGTGCAATACAAGGGCTATTTTCTCGAAATATCCGACACGCCCGGACTTGGTGCCGACGCCGAAAGAGGTTTCCTTCGCGAATGCCCAACTGTCACCGTCTGAACCAGGCCGGCCTCCGGCCGGCCCGACCGGTAGGTCAGATACAACCGCAAGGTTGCGGACGAGCCTTCGCCGGTGGCGAAGGCGAAGTTCTCGCTTTGCTGAAAATTCGCTATTTTCTGTCAAAGCGAATTTTCCGTACATTATCTTTGCACCCAAATGAAACCTAAAGCAAAGACCGCCCACGAATCCGTGATCATCATGACCGAACTGGTCCTTCCCAATGACACCAACGTGTTCGGAAACCTGATGGGCGGCCGCCTGATGTACTGGATGGATATCGCCGCCGCGCTGTCCGCCGGCAAACATTGCAACGCTCCTGTCGTGACCGCCTCCGTTGACAATATTTCCTTCGAGAATCCAATCCGACTCGGCAATGTCGTGCACATTGAGGCAAAAGTCAGCCGCGCCTTCAATACGTCCATCGAAGTTCACATGAAGGTCTGGGGCGAAGACCATACCCAGCAGTATAAATACAAAAGCAACGAAGCCTATTATACTTTCGTCGCCCTCGACCCCAACCGCAAACCCCGCCCCGTACCCGAACTGATCGCTGAATCGGAGGAAGAGAAACGGCTGTACGACGGCGCCCTCCGCAGAAGACAACTGCGCCTCATCCTCGGCGGGAAAATGAAACCCGAAGACGCCGGCGAACTGCGCGCCTTCTTTGTAAAGGACTAACCGTCCTCCCGCAAGCGCTGCACGAGTGGGCTAAAACATTTATTTTTTTTAACTCCCGCTTAGGTTTAAATTGTAAACATGCATGTTGAAAGGCCATCCATCCTTTGCTTCTGCCTGCTTTTGAACTTCACCCTGTTTGCTCAGACCACCCCTCCCATGGATAGCTCCATCCGCACACACCCCGGATCGGACAGTCGCCTCTACAATGGCCGTGAATATATCCGTAACGGCACTTCTGCAAAAGGCTTCCCTTACTTTGAATGGGACAGTTTAAGACCCGGACTTCTGAATTATGACGGCATTTCATATGACATGCCCCTCGAATATGACTTGGCCCAGGACCAGCTCGTCATCCGAAATTATGCCGATAACATCCTGATCAGCCTCGTCCCCGAAAAAACCAGCCATTTCTCCATCGGCTCCTTTCATTTCCGCTATTTCGCCTCCGGTACAGACCATTTGCAGGAACCCGGTTTCTATCAGGAGCTGTTTACCGGCAGCCGGGTCACGCTCCTTGCCCGCCGGCACAAGAATCTCGTTTTCCCATCTACAACCGAAGAACAACCGAAATATGTCGAGATAAATACCTACTTCGTTCTTAAGGACGGCAGCTCCTACAAGATAAGCAGCGATAAAGAGCTCCTCGATGTCCTCCACGACAGAAAGGAAGAATTGAAGAAATATATCCGGAAGAGTCACCTTTCCTTCAACCATCAATTGGAAGGATCGCTGATCCAAACAATTGCCTATTACCAGCAACTTAAACCCTGACGATGCGCCGCCGAGCTGTCCGATTGCTGCCCTATACCTTAACGCTGCTCCTCGTCTTCCAGGTTCGTGGGCAGGTAGAGAAGAGGGTTACCGGCAATTTCGAAGGTTACAGCTTTGCCCGCCTGGCCGCCAGGCTTGAGGCCGAAACGGATTATCACTTTTATTATGACCCGGCGGACGTAGACAGCATGTCCATCGACATGACATTGAACAAAGCAACGATCCGGCAGATCATGGACGAATTGCTTCAGAACACTGATCTCCACTATTCGATCGATTCAGCCAAACGCATCTTCATAACCCGCCACGTGACTATCGTTACCACGCTGCCCCCCCGCTTTGGCGGCCCTCCGCCATCGGCCCCACCGGGCACTCCAAAGCTGATCCTGGCCGACGATCAGCAGCTATCGGAAAAGAACCGGCTCAAACAGCTGCTGGCTGAGAATCGCGTCTTTGACATCGGCATCCGAAGCGCCCGGCCCGGCCAGGGCAAAGCAACCATCGCCGGCTATGTCAAGGATGATAAGGCCGGAGAGCCCATCGTCGGCGCATCGGTTTTCGCGGATACGTCATCCATTGCCGTAACCACCGATCCCTTCGGCTACTATTCGCTCACCCTGTCCAAAGGCCGGCATCTTATCCGGTTTAGCGCCGCCGGCAATAAGGATACCCGGCGGCAAGTCGTCCTGTATACCGACGGTCAGTTGAACATCGATATGCAGGAGGCCGTCACCACCCTCACGGCGGTCATTGTTTCCGCCGACAAGACATCCAACACGAAAAGCGTACAAATGGGCGTCAACCGCCTTAACATCGGTACGATCCGCCAGGTTCCCGTCGTTTTCGGTGAGGCCGACGTCCTGAAAGTCGTGCTGACCCTCCCCGGGGTCACTTCCGTCGGCGAGGCCGCCAACGGTATCAATGTCCGCGGCGGCTCCACGGACCAAAACCTGATCCTCTTCGACGGGGCCACCATCTATAACCCCACCCACTTGTTCGGATTCTTCTCCTCATTCAATCCCGATGTAGTCAAGGGCATCGAACTTTACAAAAGCGCTATCCCGGAAAAATATGGCAGCAGGATTTCATCCGTCCTCGACGTATCCATGCCGGATGGCAACAACAAGAAATGGACCGGTGTAGCCGGGATCGGCCCTCTGACAAGCCAGCTGGGCATCGAAGGACCCCTTCAAAAAGACAAGACCACCCTGGTCGCCGGCTTGCGCACTACATACTCCGACTGGATCCTGAACAGCCTCCCCGCCAGTAGCGCTTACAACAACAGCACAGCGAATTTCTATGACGCTAACCTGCGCATCACCCACAAGTTCGACGCGAAGAATACCCTCTACCTGATGGGCTATTACAGCTCCGATCAATTCAACCTGGACAACGATACCACCTACAAATACAGCAACGCAAGCGCCAACATCAAATGGAAACACATCTTCAACAATAGACACAACGCGCTCTTCACAGCCGGGATCGACCGGTATCTTTACAATATCTCTGATACCCACGATTCCGTGAATGACTTCAAACTCGGATTCCAGATCAATCAGACCTACTTCCGTGCCGAATTCACCTACGCGCCCGACAACAAGAACCAGATCAGCTATGGTCTCAGTTCGATCTACTACAAGCTCCATCCCGGCACCTACGGCCCGTTGGGAAAAGAGTCCCTGGCGGTCGATTCCGTCGTTCCCGCGGAACAGGGTCTCGAAAGCGCCCTCTACCTTGGCGATCAATATGCTGTCAACAGCCGGCTCACCGTCAGCGGCGGCCTTCGCTACTCGGTCTTCAATTATCTCGGGCCTCATGACGTCTACAACTATGCGCCCGGTTTGCCCCGGGAGCTGAGCACCATCACAGGTACCAGCATATACGGAAATGGTAAAGTCATTAAGACCTGGTCGGCGCCGGAGATCCGGGCTTCCGCCCGCTATACCCTGTCCAATACCGCATCCATCAAGGTCAGCTATAACACGCTCGAACAATATATCCATATGATCTCCAATACTGTATCCGTCTCACCGACCGATATCTGGAAATTGAGCGATTCGCACATCCAACCTACCCACGGCAAACAGGTTTCGCTTGGCTACTATCAGAATTTCTCCGCCAATACGATCGAAACCTCTATTGAAGTCTATTACAAATGGATCAATAACTATCTCGATTATAAAAGCGGGGCCAGCCTGCTGCTCAATCCCCACCTCGAGACCGACGTGCTCGAGACAAAAGGGAAAGCATATGGGGCGGAATTCCTTCTCCGGAAGCTGACCGGAAGATTAAACGGCTGGGTCAGCTATACGTGGTCCCGCACTTTGCTGCGGCAGGATGACCCGCTCGCCGGTCAGCTGATCAATAACGGTAACTGGTATCCCGCCAGCTTCGATAAACCCAATAATTTCAATTTTATCGGGAATTACCGGTTCTCTCATCGCTATAGCTTTTCTACGAATATTGTCTATAGCACCGGTAGACCCATTACCCTCCCGCTTGCCGTCTTTGACCTCGAT
>DATMLR010000384.1:0-8605 GCA_035570015.1 Puia sp. | reverse complement strand
GACCGCGAATTCGGTCAACCGGGCACGCGAAGTGGGCGTAAGAAAAGTTCTGGGCAGCTCGCGCGGGCAACTGCAGCGGCAATTTCTGTTGGAAACCGGGCTGATCGTAGCGGGCGCGGTGGTCCTGGCGTTCGGATTGGCAGAGCTCGTTTTGCCCGCAGTGGCCGGGATCGTCGAACGGCCTTTGTCGGCCGCCTTGCTGAAACAGCCTCCGGTTCTTCTGTTCCTTGGGGTCCTGACGATCGTCGTCACGCTGCTGGCCGGTTCCTATCCATCGGCGGTCCTGTCGCGGTTCAACCCCAGCGAAGCGCTCCGGTCGAAGCTGGCCGCGCGGGCTGTCAAAGGCATTTCGCTGCGGCGGACGCTGGTGATCCTTCAATTCGTTATCGCACAAGCACTGATCATCGGCACGCTGGTCATGATCCGGCAAATGGATTTATTTAGTAATGCTCCGATGGGTTTTGACAAAGACGCGATCGTGGACGTCGAATTCCCGACGGACAGTGTAGCACTCACCAAACAGGATTATGTCCGGAACCGGTTGGCCGCGCTGAAAGATGTCCGCCAGGTCAGTTTCAATTCAGGAGGGCCGGCCAACGAAGGCAATAACTGGTCCACGGTCACCTTCAATCATGCGGCCGAAAAGACGACATGGTGGTCGATCACCAAATTTGCGGACTCCAATTATCTCAGCACCTACAGCATTCCGTTGGTAGCCGGGAACAATTTCAGGGCAAATGATTCGGTCACGGAATTCCTGGTCTCGGAAGATTTTGTCCGGGCCCTTGGATTCCCGCACCCACAGGATGTCCTGAATAAAGAGTTGAACCTTTGGGGTCCCTTAGACGGGCATATCGTCGGTGTTATGAAAGACTTCCATGCTACCTCCCTAAAGGACGGGATGATCCCGGTCCTGATCACCAAATTCAAGCGCATTTATTCGAACGCGGGTTTGAAACTCTCCGGAGGCAACGTTCCCGCCACCTTGGCCGCCGTGCAAAAGATCTGGAATACCGTTTTCCCGAATAATGTCTTCGAATACCAGTTCCTCGATCAGCACATCGCGGAGTTCTACAAACAGGAGCGGCAGCTGTCGCAGATTTATAAATTTTTCGCCGCGATTGCTATCTTCCTAAGCTGTCTGGGGCTCTATGGACTCGCTTCTTTTATGGCAGCGCAGCGGATCAAGGAGATCGGCATCCGGAAAGTACTGGGCGCTTCGGTGCAGGGAATCGTGGTCCTTTTTTCGCGGGAGTTCGTGGTCCTGATCGGGATCGCTTATCTCATCGCCGCGCCGCTGGCGGGATGGTATATGCATTCCTGGCTGCAGGGTTTCGAGAACCGCGTGACGCTGAGCTGGTGGATCTTTGTAGCGGGGGGGCTGATATCGGTGCTGATCGCGTTGGCGACAGTGTCTTCGCGTGCGCTGCGCGCGGCTACAGCGAATCCCGTGCAGGCGTTGAAGACAGACTAAATCTCCACTCACTTTGCCGAGAGCACAACGAAATCCTGGTCGAGCGCCGGGGAATGCGCATAGAGGTCATCGATAAACGCCGGGCCGTATTGCGCATACCAGGGCATAAAATTCTCCACGCGTTCCTGCAGTCCGCCGGTTGGGAAAAGTGCGGCCTTCAGGGTATGAACCTGCCGTTGGAGGTCGCCGTACTTCCGCTTCTCCGCTTTCAGCAATTTCTTCTCCAACGTCCGGATCGGGTCCAGGGCTTTCGCCTGCAGCGCTTCCACATGCTGTTCCAGTGAAGGGTCGACGGGCCGGGTAAGGGCTTTCAGCGCTTCATAGTACCGATTGGCTTCGGTGATCTCGCGTTCCAGCGAGAGCGGGTGCTCCGATTCGCGGCGGACGATCTCGCCCACCAGTTCATCTGCGGGCTTGAAAAGATCGGTGACAGACAGCCCCGCCCGCGCGATCTTCTCCTGCCACTGCCGGTCGATCAGCAGGAAGGAATTGCGCAGGATCAGCACGGGAAAGGGTACCCGATAGTGATCGAACAGCGCTTTGAACTCCAGCCAGTAGGCGGTCTCTCCGCCGCCGCCGATAAAGGCGAGGTTGGGCAGGATGGTCTCCTGGAAGAGGCCGCGCAGGATCACGTTGGGGCTGAACCGCTCGGGATAACGCTGCAATTCCGCCCGCATTTCGGCTTCGGTAAACTGCAGCGTGGAACCATGGACGATGAAGATGTCCCCGTCACGCTCGATCCGGCCACGAAGATCGTCCTTCAGGTAAAAGAGGTTGATGTCGCGCGGGTTGGCCTGGACTTTATAGTGATCGGGAATGCTACGGATGGTCTCGTTTACGATGGAAGCCGGCCGTTGGTTGAAGAGATCATCTTCAAAGACGGGGATCATCGCCCTTTTGAACGCGGCGAGATCGGCGATCAGGACGACGAGGCCATATTCGCCAAAGAGGTGGTGAAGAAACCGAAGAGTGGCGGTTTGGATATCGGCGCTTTGGAGGTAGCATTCTTTTAGCAGCGCAATCAGGGGCGGGCCAAAGGGCTGGACGGAAAGCTCACCTTCAATACGAAAGAGGAGCTGCTCGAGACCTTTTGTCTTCATCCGGCCGACCGCCCCGGTCTGTCGGGTGTCCCAGGTCAGCGTTTCTCCGCCGAGATAGATATTGCCGAGCTCTTCGAGGTCGGCGTCTTCGCTCCCCATATAGAATACGGGTACGAAGTTATATCCGGGGTGTTGCTTCGCGAGCCAGGAGGCCAGCCGGATCGTATGGAGGATCTTATAGATAAAATACAGATGCCCGGTAAATATGGCCGGCTGATGAGCGGTACAGACCGTAAAAGTATTTTCGTTGGACAAGGCGGCGATATTGGCGGAGACACCGGCAATGGTTGGCAACTTTTGATATTGTTCCCGGAGAGCGCTCACCAGGACAGCCCGGTCGACCGGGTGGCTCTTTCGGACTTCGAGCGCCCGATGAAGGCCGTCGCCGTTGGGAGAATATGCATAGAATGGCCTAAGCGCATCCGCCTGTTCAAGATAGTCGGTAATGATACGGGAAAAATAGCCGGTCTGATGAATGGGTAAATGATGTTCGGTCCAATCCATAAGCGATGGTGATGGACGAAATTAACGTAAAAATAGTCGATTTGTTCGGTCGGATTGATGGGCGGTCACAACACCTGGAAACCATATGCATAGGGATCGTCGTCGGGGTCGATCGTAATGGTATTATAGCCATATACCTTTGCCCAGCCCTCTATACTTGGGATGATGGCCGGTTTGCCCGCGACGGTAACGGCCTTCTCCACGATGCCGGTGAACCTGGATCCGATAATGCTTTCATGGATGAATTTGTCTCCGACCTTAAGCATCCCTTTCGCAAACCACTGCGCCATCCGGGCAGAGGTGCCGGTTCCGCAGGGAGACCGATCGATGGCTTTGTCGCCGTAGAAAACAGCGTTTCGTGCAGTCGCTTCCGGCTGAATCGTCTGGCCGGTCCAAAGGATATGCGTACAGCTATGAATGGTGGGATTCTCCGGATGGACGAAGGTATGGGTCTCGTTGATCCGGCGGCGCATGACCAGGCTATAGCTGATCAGCTGATTGGCCGAGAAATCATCGAGCTTTGAGAAATGTTCCTGGGCGTCGACGATCGCATAGAAATTCCCGCCATAGGCGACATCGACATGAAGGGTGCCGAGCTCAGGGCATTCCACGGCGATATTCTGCGCGGCGAGATAAGAGGCGACGTTGGTGAGCTTAACGGAAACCACCTTCTTTCCCTCCTGCCGGTATTCGGCCATTACCAGGCCTGCGGGAGCTTCCATGCGCACCCGGCCGGGCGTCTTCGGCTGGATCAACCCTTCTTCGATCGCAATGGTGATGGTTCCGATGGTGCCGTGACCACACATGGGCAGGCAGCCGCTGGTCTCGATAAAAAGGACCGCCACATCGTTTTCCGGATCATGCGGCGGGTAGAGGATGCTGCCGCTCATCATATCGTGACCGCGAGGCTCAAACATCAGCCCCTTTCGGATCCAGTCATATTCCCGGAGGAAATGCTGACGCTTTTCGCTCATGTTCTTTCCTTCGAGTAAGGGGCCGCCTCCCGCGACGAGGCGCACGGGGTTGCCGCAGGTGTGAGCGTCGATGCAAAAAAAGGTTTTCTTCGGCATGGGCATTTTTTCGGCGAGGGTTTTACATGGGGTCCCGGGTCAGCGTATTGTTGACCGTTCGCCAGATTTTTAGGGGGTTCTTATTCTGAAGGGCCTGAGGGAGCAGGTGATCGGGCCAGTTTTGATAACTGAGCGGCCGGGCCCAGCGCTTGATCCCGTCGGCCCCGACGGATGTAAACCGGCTGTCGGTCGTGGCGGGGAAGGGGCCGCCGTGCTGCATCGACAACGCCACGCGGACACCCGTAGGGACACCGTTAAGAATGAAGCGGCCGCAGATATCCTGTGCTGCCCGCACGAGTTGGGGATGGTGATGAATATCGGCATCGGTAGCCATCAGCGTGGTCGTCAGCTGACCCTCCATTTGACGCGCCACCTTTAGCATCTCGTCGGGGTGCTTGCATTGAATGATGAGGGAATAGGGCCCAAAAACCTCCTGATGCAGCAACGGGTTCCGGAAAAAGGCCTCCGCCGTTGCCGAAGCGAGGGTCGGCGCACCCTGGTTCGGTTGCGGTCGGGTGGCAGAGACAGCGATGGTATTGACATCTTCCTCATCGAGGGCCGCGCCGCGCTTCTCGGTATAGGCTTTGGCGATACCCGAATGGAGCATCGTTCCGGGGGTAGCGGCTGTTATCGCAGCCCCCAACTCTTCGATAAACAGATCGAGCGGCTTGCCCTCGATCCCAATGATGAGACCGGGGTTGGTACAGAACTGACCGACGCCCAGCGTGATCGAGCCGGCGATTGTGGAAGCCAATTCTTTCGGCGACGCGGCAAGCTTGCCGGGTAAAATAAAGATGGGGTTGATGCTGCCCATTTCCGAGAAAACGGGGATGGGAACCTTCCGTTGGTTGGCCCAGTCGAAGAGCGCTTTCCCCCCGCCGTAAGAGCCGGTAAAGCCGACCGCGCCGGTATGGGGATGCGTGACAAGGGTCTTCCCCGTCTCGGTGCTCGCGCCATGCAAGTGTGCGAAGACGCCGGTCGGCAGGCCTTCGGCCTGGACGGCGCGGGCGATCGCCCGCGCCACGATCTCCGAGGTCTCCGCGTGGGCGGGATGGGCCTTGACGATGACCGGGCAGCCGGCTGCGAGTGCAGAGGCGGTGTCTCCTCCGGCAGTGGAATAAGCAAAGGGGAAATTGCTGGCGCCAAAAACGACCACCGGGCCGAGGGCCACCAGCCACTTGCGGAGGTCAGGATCACCTTTATCCGGGACAGCCGTGTCGATCCGCACGTCAAGCCAGGTACCGGTCTCGCCCGCTTCGGCGTAAGACGTCAATTGGAATTGGGTCCTGGCGAGCTCGTTGCGGAGCCGGGCTTCCGGGAGGTTCGTTTCCCTCATTGATGTTTGGATGAGACTGGGTTCCGACCCTATTTCCTCTGCAATGCGCCGCATCAGGTCGGCGCGTTGTTTCAACGTAATCTCGCGGAAGGTTGGAAAAGCCTCCCAAGCTGCACTCATCACGGCATCAATTTCGGCTGCTGTGGCGTCCTGGAATTTCATGATGTAAAGTTAAGGATTATACTGCCAGGGACAGGTATTCGGGCAGTACGGGTCGCGTGGCTAAACCGTTCCGGATAATAGCCAGCACCCGTTCCCGTTCTGCGCCCACCAGCGTCAACCGGGGCGCCCGGACATATTCCGTGCCCAAACCGGTCTCGGCTTCGGCCAGCTTGATGTACTGGACCAGCTTAGAGTGGATATCCAAATCCAGCAGCGGGAGGAACCAGCGGTGGATCTCCAGCGCTTCTTCGATCCGTCCGGCTTTTACCAGCCGGTAGATCGCAACCGTCTCGGCGGGGAAGGCGCAGACGAGGCCTGCCACCCAGCCGTGGGCGCCCATGATCAGGGCCTCCGTGGCGATGGGATCGACGCCCGTAAGGATCTTGAGGCGGTCGCCGAAACCGTTGATCAACCGGGTGACATTGGTGTTATCCCGGGTGGATTCCTTGACGGCTTCGATATTGGGCAATTCGAGCAATTCGTCAAACATTTCCAGCGTAATCTCGATCTTATAGTCGACAGGGTTATTATAAACCAGGATGGGCAGGTCGATAGACTGCGCGACAGCTTTGAAAAAAGCTACGGTCTCGCGGTGGTCGCTCTTATAGCGCATGGGAGGCAGCAGCATAATCCCGCGCGCGCCCCATTTGGCGGCCAGACCCGCCTGACGGATGGCCTCCCGGGTCGTGCCTTCCGCGATGTTGAGCAGCACAGGGATACCGGCGCGGTCCACGGCATATTTCACGAGGACTTCTTTCTCATCCAAGGTCACGGTGCTGGCCTCCCCGAGGGAGCCGCCGATAATGATGCCGCTGACGCCGGCCTGGACCTGAGCGTCGAGATTAACCCCGAAAGCGGGGAGGTCGAGGGTATCGTTTGACGTGAATTTGGTCGTTACGGCCGGGTATACGCCGTTCCAATTTATTCTCATGGACGCTTTTTTGCAAATATATCCCCTTTCCGATCTTCGGCGCTAACGCCAATTGATCATTTCTGCCCGGATTTTAACAGACCTCCCTTCTCCCCTCTCTCACGCTCTCAGCAAACCTCCCCTTCCAGATCGTAGTCATACGCCTTTGTGATGCGTACGTCCATGAACTCGCCGATCGGCAGTTTGTCCGGACTCTGGATTACGACCTCATTGTCCACCTCTACCGAATCAAATTCGGTACGGCCAAGGTATCGGCCCGCCTCCTTTTTATCGACCAGGACCTTGAAGACTTTCCCGACTTTCTCCTGGTTCTTTTCGTAGGATATTTCCTGCTGTACTTCCATGATCTCCTGCGCACGTTGCTGTTTGACCTCCGCGGGAACATCATCCACCAATCCAAAGGAGGAAGTCCCTTCCTCATGGGAATAGGTAAAGATGCCGACGCGGTCGAACCGATGTACCCGCAGAAAATCCTTCAGCTCCTCCACGTCTTCCTCTTTCTCTCCCGGGAAGCCCGCGATCAGGGTTGTCCGCAGACAGATTCCGGGGACTTTTTCCCGGATGGCGCGGATCAGGTCATTCATGTCCTGCCGGGTGAGTTGGCGGCGCATAGCGGTCAACATCCGGTCGCTGGCGTGCTGCAGCGGCATATCGAGATAGTTGCAGATGTTCGGGCGGTCGCGCATCACGTCAAGGACCTCCAGCGGGAATTTGGCCGGGTAGGCGTAGTGGAGCCGGATCCAATGGAGACCGGGGATATCAGCCAGGCGATGGAGCAGATCGGGCAGAGCCCGCCGCTTGTAGATATCGAGGCCGTAATAGGTCAGTTCCTGAGCGATAAGCATGATCTCTTTTACCCCTTTACGCACCAACCCCTCCGCTTCTTTCACGAGTTCTTCGATCGGCCGGCTGAGATGACCGCCGCGCATCAGCGGGATGGCACAGAAAGCGCAGGTCCGGTTACAACCTTCTGAAATCTTCAGATAGGCGTAATGTTTGGGGGTTGAGAGGAGGCGTTCGCCCAACAGTTCGGCCTTGTAATCGGCTTCGAATTGTCTGAGCAGCAGCGGCAGCTCGAGGGTGCCGAACCATGCGTCGACTTCAGGGATCTCTTTCTCGAGGTCTTCGCGGTAGCGCTGGCTGAGACATCCGGTCACAAAAACCTTGTCGAGACGGCCTTTTTTCTTCAGCTCGACCTGCTGGAGGATCGTGTTGACCGACTCCTCTTTTGCCTTGTCGATGAAACCGCAGGTATTAACGACGACGATATTGTGGTCCTTTTTGCCGTTCTCGTGGACCACGTCGATGTCATTGGCTTGCAACTGACCGCTCAGCACCTCGCTGTCGACCATATTCTTGCTACAGCCGAGGGTGATGATGTTAACCTTGTCTTTATGTAATGTTCTTGTTTTCATTTTTCCAAACTGAAAAGGCTGTCGACGAATTCGTGTTTGTCAAAGACCAGCAGGTCTTCCATTTTTTCGCCGACTCCGATGAACTTGACGGGGATCTTGAACTGGTTGGCGATCGCCAGTACTACCCCACCCTTGGCAGTACCGTCGAGCTTGGTGATCGCCAGGGCCGAGACATGCGTCGCAGCGGTGAACTGGCGGGCTTGTTCGATGGCATTCTGGCCGGTAGACCCGTCGAGGACCAATAGGACTTCGTGGGGAGCATCGGGCATGACCTTCTTGATCACCCGGTTGATCTTGCTCAGTTCCTCCATGAGGTAGGCCTTGTTGTGGAGACGACCCGCTGTATCGATGATGACGACATCGACGTTCCGGGCAATGCCGCTTTGGACGGTGTCGAAAGCTACGGCGCCGGGGTCGGCACCCATCCCTTGTTTGACGATCGGCACCCCGACCCGATCACTCCAAATGCTGAGCTGGTCGACGGCTGCGGCACGGAAGGTATCCGCTGCACCGAGGAGGACGGATTTACCAGCCTTTTTGAAGTTATAGGCGAGTTTGCCGATGGTGGTCGTTTTGCCAACACCATTTACGCCCACGACGAGAATCACATAGG
>DATMLR010000383.1:0-10057 GCA_035570015.1 Puia sp. | reverse complement strand
GTGAGCGGCTGGCAAAAATTGCCGCCGACCTCCTGGAAGTCGACGGGGTCCGGCTTTACCATGACCAGGCTCTTTACAAAGAACCGGGCGGCGGTCAGACTCCGTGGCACGCCGATCAATATTATTGGCCCCTCACAACGGACCGAACGGTAACCGTTTGGATACCCTTACAGGAAACCCCACTGCTTATGGGCCCTGTCGAATTTAGTGCAGGCAGCAACCACCTTTCGGCCGGCAGGGATCTTAAAATCAGCGATGAGAGCCAGCAGGTGCTGGAAAACGCGCTCCACGATCATGGATATCCGCATGTCATTGAACCATTCAGTCTGGGCGAAGTAAGCTATCACATGGGCTGGCTCTATCATCGGGCAGGGGCTAACCAGACGGATCGCATGCGGAAAGTGATGACGATGATCTATATGGACAAGGACATGGTGCTGAAGGAACCGGAAAACCCCAACCAGGTTAATGATTGGAACAGCTGGTGTCCGGGCGCCAAGGTCGGGGAGATCATCCACACCGCGAGGAACCCCATTCTGTTCGAAAACTAACGCTATGAAGTGGCCAGCCATATTGTTTATTCTGGCGGCAATCCCGCCCCCGACCTCCCCGGCCGTCTCCAGGGTCGATCCTTCACCATTCACTCTAATCGCCCACCGGCCGGAGGCCCTTGAGCCGCTTCCTTTTGGGGCCGTCCGCCCGGAAGGATGGCTGGAAACCCAGGTCCGCTCGAACTTGCGCGGATTCACCGGCCACCTCGACAGCCTGGCCCCCGCGCTGATCATCAAAGACGATATTTACGGCAAAGACAGGCTCACCAAAAACGTAACGAAAAAAGATGTCGGTGCCCTCGCAGGCGGCGACCCTGCCGCCGAAGTCCAATACCTCTGGTGGAATAGCGAGACCCAGGGCAACTGGCGCGACGGTTTCATCCGCTCCGCCATCCTGACCGGTGATCCACAGATGCTGCTCAGGTCAAAAGCCTATGTCCGCCGTATCCTCGCCACCCAGGACCCCGACGGCTATCTCGGTATTTACGACCGGGATCTTCGTTACCAGTTCGACGGTGAAAACGGAGAGCTATGGGCGAAGACTACGCTGCTCCGCGGCCTACTGGCCTGGTATGAATTTAGCAGGGACAAGACGGTCCTGATCGCCATCGAAAAGGCCGTTGCCAATGTCATGCAGCATTATCCCACGGACACCTCCCATCCATTCTATTCCAAATCACCCGACGTAGGCGGACTTTCACACGGGCTCATGTTCACCGATGTGCTGGAATCCCTCTACCGGCTCACCGGCAGACAGATCTATTTGAATTATGCGCTGTTCCTCTATAAGGACTTTTCCGCGGCCAACCTTCACGAAGACGCCCAATACGATAAGATCATCGATACGGCCTACCGGCTGCGCGGCCATGGCGTCCACACCTATGAGCACCTTCGCGCTGTTGCCGCCGCCGCCTACGCGTCTGACAATCCGGCTCTGCTCAGAGCCCTCGACGACTACTTACATAAGATAGAACAGGAGATCACCCCTTCCGGCGCTCCTGCCGGTGATGAATGGGTCCGCGAGCCGCCCGGCAATGCGACGACTACCGGATATGAATACTGCTCCCTGCAGGAACTAATGGATGGCTACATCGACCTGCTGGCCAAGACGGGAACCGCTTCGTTCGGCGATCAGGCCGAACAGCTGTTCTTCAACGCCGCCCAGGGCGCCCGCAACCCTGATGCTTCCTGTATCGCCTACCTGAAGACCGATAACTCTTATTATATGACCGGCGGTTTGAACGGCGACAGCAGTGATCCCCGCCAAACCCGTTACAAATATTCTCCCGTCCACCAGGACGTAGCGGTATGCTGCGTTCCCAATGCGGGCCGGATCGCGCCTTATTTTATTGACCGCATGTGGATGCGCAATAGCGCCGGACTGGTCGCCACCTTGCTTGGTCCTTGCAAACTGACCACAACCTGGGAGGGCACGCCTCTGATCATCCGGGAAAAAACCGTTTATCCCGATGAGTTTTCATTCGACTTCCAGATCATCGCGGACCACCCGGTCAGCTTTACGCTAGCCATCCGAAAACCCGCGTGGGCGACTAAACAATCTATCAGCTATGTTTATACGGAAAAGAACGGGTATTACCTCATTAAGCGGACCTGGCAGCCGGGCGAATCGGTGCACCTGCGCCTCTATACCGACGTAGCGGTTTGCCGGGACCGTAATAACGAAACCTATTTTACCCACGGACCCCTGGTCCTTGCCCGGCCGATAAGCGCTACACCGGAAATAACGAAGCGATACCCGTTGCCCGGATTTTTTGACTATCACTACCGGCCCGACAACATCGTCATCTACGCTTACAAAGGCGACCCGATCGAACATTCCGGAGATGATCGCTTCGAAGTGGAGGTTTACGATACCGCTCAACGAAGGGGAGCCCGGGTCTGGCTGAAACCCATGGGCAAGACCATTCTCCGGCAGGTGACCTTTCCCGGTATTCCCGCGAACCCCTAACCTACTGGCTTCATAAAGATCATAATTAGTCTTCTACTTTTTCCCGAAAAAGCTTTGGATTTAGTCAAATCGACCTAATTTTGCCGCAAATTCCTGTTGATGTTGTTTCGGCGCACAGCGGCCTTTTTATTGCTACTGATGTTCTTTGCCCAGGCATTCAGCAGGTATTTCCTTGTCGCCGATTATTACGTCAACACCTCCGCTTACCTCGCCAATTGCGTCAACAAAGACCGGCCTTGGATGCACTGTAACGGCCGATGCCAGCTCTGTAAAAAGCTGCACCAGCAAACAGGCGCCGGCGACAAACAGACCCCGGAAAGGAAATCCGGGAATAGCTGGAACGAAACGCTCTATTCTGCTTTCTCCTTTACCGATTTTAACGCACTACACTTTGCAGCGCTGATCGACCTGCAATACCCCGAATTATCTGCGGGCAAACCTATTGGCATGCCCCGGGACCTTTTTCATCCCCCCGACGATCGTTTGGCCTGACTTGCGCGCGCATTTCCGAACCTGCGCACACATTTGTTGAACATTCCAAACGATTTAAATGAAACGATTTCCCGTTTTGGGCATCCTTATATTGGCCGGGGTATGCCCGCGCGCCCAGTCATTGGGCGGCCATACAGCCGATTCGACCCCTCTTCATCCCGTTTACGATTCGCTCCAGCAAGTGATCATCACCAGTCTTGGGTTCACGACCATTGTCCGGCGGTCCCCGGTACCGGTAACTGTGGTCACGCACGACATGATCTTGCAGGGAGCCGGCAACACCGCCATCGACCTGGTCGCTAACCAACCCGGCGTCAGCGAAACCACGGAAGGGGTGGGGACAACCAAACCCCAGATTAACGGCCTGGGATTTAACCGCGTCCTCGTCTTGACCGATGGCCTTCCTCAAGAAGATTTCCAGTGGGGCGACGACCACGGCATCCTCATCGACCCCTATGCAGTCTATGACGCCGAAGTCATCCGCGGACCGGCATCGCTTCAATATGGCGCGAGCGCCGAGGCGGGCGTCATTAACTTCAAGACAGCTCCCTTCGCTCCCAACGGAACGATGCAAGGCAGCTGGCTTTCGGATTATCATGCCAATAACGGCTATATCGGCAATTCACTCCACCTTGGCGGCAACAACAACGGCTTCGTCTACGATGTGAAAGCCAGCGGTGAGCTGGCCCACAGCTACTGGAACCCCAAGGACGGTTACGTCTGGGGCTCGGCATTCAACCAGGGTAATGGCCGCTTGACCCTTGGCCTCAACAAGTCCTGGGGTTATTCCCGGCTGACCCTGAGCGCCCTGTTCCGTCGCATCCAGGTGCCGGACGGCAATCGCGATAGCACCGGTAAATTCATATTCGACACCCCATTGGGCGAGAAGACCGCGCCTACCCTGAGCAATTTTCTCTCTTATAATGCAACGATCGCCGGCGACAAGATCCTCGATGAATATCAGGCCTGGTGGCAGAACAGCTTTTCCGTTCGCAAAGCCAGCATCGGTCTGGACATCGGCTTTACCAGCAGCGTCCATCACGACATCGACACCGGTACCGTCGGGGAGAACAATATGGTCGTGTTCGATGTCCCCTATGCCTTGAAATACCAACTCACCGACGCGGACAAAGGCTTTAAGCTCACCACCGGATTCAACGGAATCTACGAATTTGAGCGCAACCTGCCTCCTCCTCCTGCGCCCTACATACCCGACTACGAGATCCCGAACTACCGGAACTTCGAGATCGGCGGATTTGTTATCGTTGAGAAGAATATAAAGGCCCTCACGCTGAGCGGCGGGTTACGGTATGATATCACCAATTTCACCGGCGACGGGGAATACCAATTTACCCCTTTCAACAACAGGTACAGCGGATGGTCAGGCAGTATCGGTGCATCTTACCAGTTGCCACACAGCCAATACGTAAAACTCAACGTTGCCAAAAGCTTTCGCGCTCCGGCCATCAACGAGCTCACCAGCAACGGTCTGAACATCGGCTCCAATGCCTTTCAACTGGGTAACATCCGACTGAAAGCAGAACAAGGGTACCAGGTCGACGCCGCCTACGGCTATAGTGGAAAGGATATTAGCCTGGAGCTCGATGGATTCTATAACCGCATTAGTAATTTCATTTTTGCGGACCGTACCGATTCCGTGTCCCAGGGCTATCCGGTCTTCGAGTTCCTGTCTTCCAACACGGCGATCCTCACCGGTCTTTCGGCTTTTCTTGACGTTCATCCCGCCGCAGTCAAATGGCTGGAATGGAACAACAGGTTCAGCTATATCTATACCTGGTTACCCCACACTACGGATTCGACCGATCATATCCCCTGGACACCCGCTCCGCATCTACACAGCGAAGCGAAATTCCATCTGAACGATAAACCGGGCTCCGTCTTCTCCCGGACTTATTTCAAGATTGGCGTGGCACATTACTGGCAACAGAACAATATCTACAGCGCCGTGTACACCGAAGTCCCCGCTGCGGCCTATACCCTCATCGATGCCGGACTCGGCACACAATTCGTCAATCGAAAATCAGGCAGTGTGATCTGTTCCTTCTACCTTAACTGCACCAACCTGACCAATATCGCCTATGCAGACCACCTAAACCTGGCTCAGTACTTTTACAGCCTTAACGGAAGCCTCGTCACCGTCGCCAACCAGCGTCAGGGCGTGTTCAATATGGGTCGGGACTTTACTTTAAAGGTTATTTTCCCATTTGGGTCGCACTGATTATTTCATCTCAACTACAATCCTGTTCTCTTGCGGCCAGATCCGCAGCCCCGCCTGCCCGGCGGGTTTTTGACAAAGACCCTTTTCGACACCCACCCGGTAGCGCATGCCCTCAAACCGGCAGTCAATACCCTTAGCGTCGACAGACTCGAAAGGCAGTTCAACATTGTCGGCGGTATTCAACTCCAGGAACCAGTCGACCGAATCCACAGCTTTCATCCCCATCTCGATCCGATCCTCGCAAAGCTTTATCTCAAATACCCCTTTCACCATTTCCACCGGCCATCGGATCAACATCGCCGAATCGCCTTTGACCTCCACCACCGGCGCCCCACCGGTCAGTACGACCTCTTTGCCGCCCGCCCTGGCCTTCAGGCGCAATCCCGCAATCTGACCGGCCTTGCTCCACAGATAGCCATCCACAAAAGGGAGGGTGAAGAAACGACATTCATTCGAGTTCGCCGCCGCTGTCTCATAGACCGAAGGGAACCGCTCATCGAACAAATGGATATCCCTTATCCGCAAAGTACCATCTTCCCACAGGAGATTGATGCGATAGAACCGGCTATCGAACCATACCGTCTTCCGATCGCTGCCATCGATGTCCTTCAGCACGGTGAAGCTGGTCGCCGGCGTGAGACCGTATTTCGCTCGAAACCACCGCCCAGATTCCGCCATCGTTTCGACCCGCACTTTACCTTCATCCCGAAGCTGCGCGATCAGCGGGAATTGGATTTGCAATCCTTTGGACATCGCCTTCCAGGTAAACGAGTTTTCCTGCCCCGCCTGCGTATAGTTGAACCCCAGATCCGGACCCGAAGTGAAAACATCAAAGAACCAGCGCACCCAGGCCGAAGCGCCGCCGCCGAAAGCATATACCGGCTCCAAGGTGACAACCCCCTGCCGCGAGCTCCCCAATCCATTATCGTATTGCCGGATCGGATCGCTCCCCAACATTCGGAAAATAGGTACAGGTATCTGCTCGGCAACATGCTGCGCGGGCATATAGGAATTAATCTTACTCGGATAGTAGGCCTGATTCCAATACCCGCCCCATAGCGTATAACCATCGGTTCCGTATTGGTCCTTGCAATTGCAGGAGGCTACGATATGATACTTCGTGTACATATAGCTCAGACTGTGTGCGTCGATAAACCATGACCCCACCGTGGCTGGATAATAACCAAATACCCGGAAGAAATCCGCCATATAAACATCGATCAGCTTTTCCCGTTCCGCCGGAGAATAACCGGTAGCAAATCCGATATTCGCCCGCCAGTCCCAGGGATACCGGCCCCTCCATTTTAATCCCGCCTTTTCAATCAGCGGCTGCGGTAGCTCCCACCAGGCCCCCACCTCAAAACTATCTCTTGGCAACGACCTCAACAGCTTCTGATATCGCGGGTCTATTAACGCATCATATTGCAACAGGAAGGTTCCCCTCAACCGGCAGTCGCGCATCAGTGATACCTGCCTGACCACCGTCTGGTATAATACATCCTCTGTAACAGCCGAATCTCTCGGCTCCAGTAACCGAATAAAATTTACGATATTTACGATGCGGGGCGTTTGGGCCCTCACTCCAGCGCCCGCCAGCAATAACAGGATTAAACCGATTTTTTTCATTAATAACTAATCTATGTCAAAAGTATCGATCTATCTGAACTTTCAGGGTAACACCGAAGAAGCGTTTAACTTCTACAAATCTATCTTCCGGACCGAATTTTCCGGCCCGGTCTCGCGTATGTCCGATATCCCGCCTTCCCCTGGGATGCCGCCGCTGCCGGACAACGAAAAGAATGCGATTATGCATATGGCGCTCCCAATCCTCGGTGGCACCCTCCTGCAGGGAACGGATATGCTGGAGTCGATGGGTCACAAATTAAAGATCGGCAACAACACGACCATTTGCCTCGAACCGGACAGCAAGGAGGAGACGGACAGGCTGTTCAACAGCTTGTCTGCCGGCGGATCGGAGATGCAGAAGCCTGAGCAGATGTTCTGGGGCGCTTACTGGGGAGTTTGTCTGGACAAATACGGAATACGCTGGATGTTTAATTTTTGGAATCAATAGATCGAATTCTACACCGGCTTCGACCTTCGCCCATTGACATACTCCGTCGGGGGCATCCCGAACTGCTTATGGAAATCACGCGCAAAATTCGACTGCAGCGTATACCCGACCATATTCGCCACCTCATAAACCTTATAATCTCCATCGGCCAGCAGCTGAGCGGCCTTCCTCAGCCTGGAGATATTGACAAGTCCATGAGGCGTCAGATTCGATAACGCCTTTACCTTCCGATAGAACGTAGCCCGACTCATATTCATCAACCTGGCCAGATTCTCCACATCGATATCCATATTCGTCAAATTCTGATGGACGATCGCATCCAGCTGCTCCAGGAAATTCTTGTCCGCCTTCGAATATCCCATGCTCTTGATTGACGCCAGCGGCGAGCTGGAGAAATAATCCTTGATCTTGGCCCGGCTTGACAGCAGATTGGAGATCTGCGCCTTCAGGTGCTCCAGCGCAAACGGCTTCTCGATATAGGCATCCGCACCTACCTCCAACCCTTCGATCTTGGAGTGCAGTGTATTTTTCGCCGTAAGCAGAATGATCGGAATATGGCTGTAGTCCAGGTTGGTCCGAATTACCTTGCACAGCTCCAGCCCATCCATCACCGGCATCATGATATCGCTGATGATCATCTGGATACACTCCTGATCCAATATCTCCAGCGCCTGTTTGCCATTCAAAGCTCGCCGGACCGTATAGTCGGTCTGCAACTCCCGCGCAATGAAATCCAGGATCTCCTTATTGTCTTCGACGAACAGGATCACCGGCTTGGACGGATCACTCTCATTTTCCAGCCCCACCCAATCCGGCTCCGCGGCATTCTCCGCGAAATCGTTCTGCAGCACAAACTCCTGATCCTGATGGATCGGCAGCACCAGTGAGAATACATTCATTCCATTCTCCGGCTTCTTCAGATCCAATACCCCCTTGTGCAGTTCCGCCAGCGACCGCGATAACGGAAGCCCGATCCCTGTCCCTGGTTCTTTTTCCGTCTCTTTTAAGCGATAGAACGGCTGAAAGATCTTCTCCTTCTGATCATACGGGATCAGATACCCGTCATTCCGGATCTCGACGCTGAATACCTTATCCTCACTGCTGAAGGGCAACATTTGGACATAGACTTTATTCTGCGCGTACTTGACCGCATTGTTGATTAGATTGTTCAGGATTTTTTTCACTGCTTCCGGGTCCACGAACGCCTGCAGCGACAATCGCGGCAGTTCCTGCCGGAACTGAAGGTTCTTTTCCTCCGCCGCCAGCTGAAAATTCGAGAACGTTTCCCGGATCAGATCGGAAATATCCGTCTTTACAAAACTCAGGCTAAACTTGTCGGTCTCTGTTTTCCTGAAATCCAGGAGCTGATTCGTCAGATCGATCAGCCGATTGGTGTTTCGTTCCATTGTTCGCAGGTTTTCTTTTGTGTCAGGCTGCTGCTGGCTTGGGTTCTTCATAAGCTTATCCAGCGGCATTTTGATTAATGTTAGCGGCGTCCGGATCTCATGCGCGACATTGGTAAAGAACTCGATCTTCGCATGATAAATCTCTCTTTCCTTCTCCATCTCCAGCATTTCGATCTTCCGGAGATTCTTTTCACTGGTTCGGACGACATAATACCGGATCCCGAACCACACCAGGCTGATCACCCCTATCGCATACAAAACGTATGCCCAGGTGCTGGCCCAGAAGGGCGGCAGGATATCGATCACAAAGGACGCCTGCTTTTCGTTCCAGACCCCGCTGTTGTTCGAGCCCCTTACCGAGAACGTATAGCTTCCGGGTGGGAGTTTCGTAAAATAGGCCTTTCGGTTTGTCTTCAAATAAGTCCAGTCCCGGTCCAGCCCCTCCAGCTTGTAGGCATATTCGTTCATCTCCGGCATCGTAAAGCTTAACGCCGCAAAGTCGATGCTAATCGTCGACTGATCGGAAGGCAGCTCGATCCGCTGCGTGTAAGTGATTGATTCCTTAAGCGGCGAATTCTTCTTATTGACCTCATATTCCTTGTTGTTGATCTGAATCCCCGTAATATATACGGGAGGCGCCGCGCTATTCTTGAGAAACTGTCCGGGATTGAATCGGATCAGCCCCTTCATGCTCCCGAAGTACACCATCCCATCCGTATCCCGGTAGGAAGAATTATAATTGAATTGATCGCTCAGCAGGCCGTTGGACCGTTTGTAGGTCTTGATAGTCATCGCATCGGGATTGAAGCAGACCAGGCCCTTTGACGTGCTGATCCATAAATTATTTTCCCTGTCTTCCAGAACGCGGAAGATCAGGTTGTCGGGAAGCCCGTCCCGGATGGTGTAGCGTGTAAATTTCCGCTTGCTTTTTTCATATTTGCAGAGACCCCCTTCCGTTGCAAACCATAGATTTCGCCGGCTGTCCTGGAATATGCCGTTGACATGGTTGTCGGTCAGGCTGCCCTTGTCGGTCGGATCTGCTTTGAAACTCCCATATCCCGTCAATGGATTGTAATAATAGATTCCATTTCCCTGCGTACAACACCACAAGATACCCTGGTCATCCTCCAGCAACGCCTGGATATGCTCCCCTAATTCAGGTATCGCGGTGAAGTTATCCTGCCGCGGATTGTAGCGGAACAACCCGCCCCAGGTCCCGATAAGGATCTCGTGCTCCCGGGTCTGATAGATCGTCACAATAAAATTATTCTTTAAGCTATACTCGTCCGGCCCGGCATCATAGTGCCTGATCACCTTCCCCGTCCG
>DATMLR010000382.1:0-9738 GCA_035570015.1 Puia sp. | reverse complement strand
CACGCTGATCACCCGGCGGGTGTTACTGTCACACGCCTCCAGCGCGTTCTGCAGCAGATTGGTGAACAGCCTGTTGAGCTGCGTTTTGTCCGCATAGACCATGATCCGCTGATGCACCGGCACCCACTTGAATAGCAGGTTCTCCGTCGTTTCATATAAGGACGTCAGCGAATACAGCATTTCATGAAGATCGAATACTTCCTTCTTCGGGTTCCCGATATTCGCAAACTGCGAAAAGTCCGAAGCGATCTTCGATAAGTGATCGATCTGCTCCACCAGCGTCTTCGCCACACTCGACGCCATCTCCTTCACGTTAGCCGAATTATTGTCGATCGCCTTTTGCAAATACTGTATGCTCAGCTTCATCGGCGTCAGCGGGTTCTTGATCTCATGCGCCACCTGACGCGCCATCTCCCGCCATGCCCCCTCCCGCTCGCTCTTCGCCAGCGCCGCCGCACTCTCCTCCAGCTTTTTGACCATTTTATTGTACTCCTTCACCAGCCCCCCGATCTCATCATTCCGCTTCCACTCGATCTCCTCATTCGTCTTCCCGAGGTTGACCTCCTGCATCTTCTGTGAGATCAACAGGAAAGAAGAGGTGATCCGGTTCGTCAGGAAAAGCGCGATCGTGCCCGCGATCAGGAAAATAAAGGCATTCAGATTGATGATCGTCACCAGGAAGTTGGAAATCTCCTCTTTCAGCTCATCCTGATTCGTAAAAGACGGGATATTCAGATAGGCAATCTCATTTCCCTGGTCATCCCGCAATGGACGGTAGATGCTCGCATACGATATCCCCCCGATCTGCTCGATGTTGGAGAAGTGGATCATATTCAATTCGTGAAGATTATAATAGGCCTGCGGATGCATCTTCTTCGAAAGGATTCCCTTATTGTAGACGAATAGGTTCGATGACACCTGCAGATTGCCGTCCAGGTCATAGATATTGATATCTGTCCCATGGGTCTGCGCGATCTCCTCGATCAACCCCTGCAACTCCGTCCGCGACCCCTGGTAATAAAGCCGCGAGTCCAGGTTGTAACCTCCGGGAGCCGACAGCTTGCTCTGAACCTCGCTCACCATCACCATCATGGACTTGCTTAACCTGGACTGGTAGTTGCGGTTATACCGGTTGATAAAGAAGATAATCGTCGCCACCCCGATCACGACAAAAGAGAACAGGCTGATAAAGATGATCGTCGTATGGATCTGCGACCGGATATTCATCTGCCAGTAGGTCTTCAGCTGGCTCCAGTGCAGCCGTGACCAGATCAGCAGCGCCGTCCCCCGGAACAACGCCACCAGGAAGAGGAAGGCGCTGAAGAGGTAGGCGAACAACGTAATATCCTCGATCGATGAATTGTCCCGTTTGACCACGACGACGGCATTATCGTCCGACAACCGATGCCAGAGCTCATCATACCCATCCTTTTTAATGTGCACAAAGTCTCCCCTTGGGATCTGCCCCGCCGTCAGGTGCGTAGGGAACGGATAATCCCCCCCCGGCGTCACCAGCTCCCGATTATTGTAAATGGCATAATATTCGGGCAAGTCCTCGCTGCGCTCATGGAAGAGCTCCGGCACCAGCGCGTCCCCGCTTTTTTGGCTCTTGGGCTCCGACAGGATGAAGAGATACCCCGCTATTTTCCCACTCGTATCGTTGCGGACCGTTTTCTTATAGATATAAGCAAACTTGTCAAAAGATCGCTCCACATACCGGAGATCTGGGATATCCGTGCTCTTCCCCTGCACCGTGAAGGTAGTATTCAGCGTATCGTAAGAGATGGGCGGCTCGTTGTAAAGCGGCTTCTCATCCCCGTCGAAGGTATACAACCGGGTATCGAAACTTTGCTGATAAGCAGGCCAGTTTATATTACCGATACTGTCCTTGATCAGCTGGTTAGCATATTGATCGTGGAATCGAGAGAAGTTCGCCGTCAGAAAGTCGTTGTCGATATAGCTGAAATTAATGCTCAGCATCGTCTCGCTCGAGGGATCGGACTGCTTCCCCAACCGCTCGGCCATGTCTTGCCGGTGCGCCTCTTCCGTCTTCCGGTTCTCAAACAGGATCACCGCCGAAATGGAAATAGAGAAAATGAAAAGCCAGAACAGCACCTCCGAGACATTCAATCTGAATCGGAGATCGAAGAAGATCCTTCTCTGCATCAGCCACACATAACCCAATAACCAAATCAGCACATAGATATCCAGCTCCACCATATCCGCCCGCTGGATAAAGGTCAGCGCGAGCAACCCGATCGTTGCCGTAATAATATACAACACGATCGACAACGACCGGATCAGATAGCCGATCAGCTGAAACAGGATCTGCGAGAGGAAGAAATACCCCAGGGCAAGCGCCGCCAGCGCGATAAAACCTACAAAACTATAGTTCTCCAGCAAGCTGAAGAAGTTCGTTACGTTGAAAGATATTTTCGCATCCGTCACCAGCGACTGCACGATGTTGGCGAACAGGAAGGTCGTCATCACCAGCAAGACCAATCCTACGCTCATCCACACCCAGTTCTTCCACCGGTGCACCGACTGCGGGATCGTGTAATCGGCCAGCTCCCGCCGGATGAACATGATGATCCAGCAGAAAAGAAAGGAATTGATGACCAGGTCGCCAAGTGAATTGAGGATGATGCTCGAGCTATAAATAGTGGGATCGAACAGATCGAATTGGCGGAGGTTTAGCAGGCCCGGCGCCAGATAGGTGATCGCCCGCATCAGCACGATCGTCGTTACCAGAAAGCCGATACCCCACCACGTCCCCCACCGCTCCGAAACCGTGTGGGCAATATTGTGGATGATAATGAGCATCAGGAGTACGCCGAGCAGGATCATGATCGGGATCGGCCAGACATGCGCAGGAGCCTGATAGCCGACCTTCCCGGTGAGATAGAAGAGCGTCGAGCCGCGGTAACCCGTTACCGGCAGATCGGTCGGTGTCTGCACGATCTCCACCCTTTTCTCCGCCGAGGGGAAATCAACAAACTCGGGCTGCAGATCCGGCAGGGTGATATAGTAGTGCCAGCGGACCGGGATCAGTCCTATGACCAGATGCAGCTTCCCGTCCATGCCGACTACCGTTCGTTTGATATATCCGTATTGCCCGTTGGCCAGCCAGACGAAACCGGACGTATCCGGTCCGTTGATCAGCGCCATCGTCGGCAGCGACCGCTGGTCATTCCAGAATTGCAGGTATAGCCCCGCTCCCACCGAATCCGACCCATAGAGGAAAAACCCATACTTCTTGTCTACGAGCCTGTCCAGATCTTTTTTTGTGTACTCCTTCCCTGCAAGCCGGGACAGCAGCGCCTTATCATTTGACAGCTCATCGAAATCCCGCTCCCGCTCCTGCAGAGAGGATTGGATCGAGTTTCGCAGCCGTTGGACCGACGCATCACCGCTGAAATATAGGTTGAGGAAATACCCGGCAAGGAACAGCCCAAACGCCGTCAGGAGGATGTAGATATTCCTGCGGAAAATATCAATGAAAAAGGACTTCAATCCGTTGTTTTTTCCTGTTTGATGTCATTCCAGAGGCCATCCATTTCGGGAAGGGACATATCCGCCAGCGACCGACCCTGCGCGCGCGCTTCCTCCTCCATCCGGGTGAACCGGTGGATGAACTTCCGGTTCGTTCTTTCTAGGGCATTCTCCGCGTCAATATGCAAAAATCGTGCGTAATTCACCATGGAGAACATCAAATCGCCAAACTCCTCCTCGATCTTCCCCATATCGTCCACCCCGACCTTCCCCGCATCCTTTGCCCCAACGGCTTCCTGCAGCTCCCCCATTTCTTCCAAGACCTTCTCCCAAACCTGCGCCGTCTCCTCCCATTCGAAGCCGACCTTACCCGCCTTTTCCTGCAACCGCGTCGCCTTGATCATAGCCGGCAAGGATACCGGCACCCCACCCAGGACTGACTTCTTGCCCTCCTTCAGCTTCAGCTGCTCCCAATTCCGCTTGACATCTTCCTCATTCTTAACCTCTACCAGCCCTTCCTGGGCTGTTGACCCATAGATATGCGGATGCCTCGAGATCAGCTTGTCGCAGATGCCGTTGATCACCTCATCGAGCGTAAACTGCCCCTGCTCCCGCCCGATCCGGGCGTAGAAGACGATATGAAGCAGTAGGTCCCCCAGTTCCTCCTTTATCCCCTTCCAGTCTCCCTCCGTAATCGCATCCGCCAGCTCATAGGTCTCCTCAATCGTCAACGGCCGCAGCGTGCCGATCGTCTGCTTGCGGTCCCAGGGACACTGCTCCCTCAGCTCATCCATGATCCTCACCAGCCGCCCAAACGCGCCATTCATGTCACTCATAAAAAAGATTTATACCGAAACAACCGACAACAAAGCGAAAATCACAAAGATAATCAGGTTGACGGTAAAGGCAAACAGGCAGATCAGGCAGTATTTAACAAAGGTCTTGAACCCCCCCTGCCCGTAGAATCCCCTCATAGCCTTGTACAGATAAATGATGATATACACGCAAATGCCAAAGATCAATATCCCGGCCACGATATCCAACCATAGTCTCCCAAACGCACTCACCAGCTGAGAGAGCAAAAAAATGGCCATGCTCAGGATAAAAGTAGCACAATACAGATGGATCGTGAAAATCCCATGATCCACGTAGAAATAGGTCTTCCTACGCCGAAAATACATGATATTCAGGATCAGCGCAAAGATCGGCAACGAGACAAACAATACCTTGGGAATGGAGTGCAGGATATTCTCGGCCACATGCTCGAAATAGGCGTTCCTGTCCCTTTTGAATTCAATATTGGCCGCAATGCACTTATGTATGACCGTCCGCTGCAGCCAGCCATCCCGGAGGCTGTCCGGGAGCGCCTTTTCAGCAGAATCATAAGCCTCCTCCGTCCGGTAATTGCCGGCAATCTCTCCAAAAAGCGTCGACTCGCCGCCAGCAATCGCTGCCCCGGTCGAATCGCTGTATTTCCTCACGGATTGGCGGATATTCTTATAGATCTTTTGTTGCTCCTTCAGGGGTAGGACCGAGAGCAGGTCTTTCGTCTCCGGCAAGCTGTCGTTGATCTCACGGGCCACCAAAAGACCAATCTCCTGCGACGTGAATGCCCGCTTTGTCGTGTCACCATAGTATTTCTTAATGGCTTCCAACTTCATATCCAGACTCACAATATCTTTCCGCGTGTCAAGGGAGTCACCATGATCCGAGTCGCCGGCCAGTTCTCGCAGAAGCTGCACCCGGTCCTTTTTCAAATCGGCGATCGTTTCCCCCCGATCCGGCTTATTGTCCTGATGCACCATGTCCTTTGGATTTTTCAACGCAAACAGGATCAGGAAAAAGAATGCCGACGTAAAGACATACAGCCGGATGGGGTTTAGATAGGACATGCGCCGCCCCGCCACATACTCCTTCGAGAGGAACCCAGGTTTCCACAGCAGATATTTGACGGTGGAAAAGAACTTTCCGTCAAAATGCGTAATATCGTTAAAGAAATGTTGCACCAGATGCCAAACCGTTTCCTTCGGCTCCAGATTTTCCTGCCCGCATACATGACAATAACGGCCTATAAGGGTCGCCTGACAGTTCAAACAATTCTTTTCCTTTCGTTCTTTTAGATGCGACACAGGTTTAAATTTTCGCTAAAATATGCAATCCGCCCGCTCCCAATGTATTAAATCAGCGTTTTTTTCGTTCTAGCTCAACCTCCCGCCGGTCGCCAGCCCGATTGGCGGGAATTCCTAAATTTGTCGAATGAAAGTTGTCATCGGAACACTCTTCCTGATCTTGTTAACCGGGGTAGCCAATGCCCAGTTCTATTACAAAGACATCATCTCCACCCGGCAGAATATCGCCAAATGGCAGGCTTATAAAGCTGCCCGGGTGAGATCGGTCCGCGTGAGCAGTTTTGAAGGAGATGGTCAGCCGACGGACGGATTTCAACTGGACGAGACCGTCAATTCCGATTTTTCAGGGATGAACACACACTCCAAGACAAACGGTGCAACCGAGACCTGGACCTTCGCCACCTACTCTGCCGAAGGCCTTCTCACCGGCATCACCGATACCAGTGACACCTACCAAAGCATATCTACTTACCAGTACGACGACCACGGCCGGCTCACGTCTATCACGAATACTTCCACCGAGACCGACAACCACGTCAAGGCAGTCGAGACCCATCTGTGGCAATATGGCGCAACTGGTGATCAGCCCACCGGGATGCTGAAGATCGTCAACAATACCGATACGACCTTTGTCCGCTTCGTCCTTGATGACAAAGGCAATATCGGGGAGGAGCATGCCACCCGCACGGGCACAATCCTTCCCATAATCTACTATTACTATGACGACAGCAACCGGCTGACCGATGTCGTTCGTTATAACCTGAAGGCGCAGCGGCTGCTCCCCGACAACATCTTTACATACGGCGAGGAAGGCAAAATGACGTCTCTTCTCGCCATCCAGGAAGGGGCCGCCAGCTATCAGCGTTGGATCTATAACTACAACGATAAAGGCCTGCGGATAAGAGAATCCTGTTACAGCAAGGCGCGGGAACTGCTGGGGCACGTCGAATATCAATATACTTACAAATAATTCCCTATGCGTGCCACCACTATGGGCCTTGTCCCCATGCATACCATCACCATCGGCCTTCTGCTTTTCCTGACCGGGTCGGCCTGCTTTTCCCAGGACCTCGATTTCCCCGACTTCCGCCAGAAAAAGGATAATTTCAGCAAGATCCGGGAACAGGACATCCGTAACGACGTCGCTTCCTTCGCCCTGGCGGCCCTCGATGAAAGCATCGGGAAAGGCCAGTTGGCAACCGTCCCCGTCATTGATTTCGGTCTCAACTTCATGGCTTTTCAGAATGACCATATCCAGGTCATCATTCGAACCGGCGTTTTCACGCTGTCCAAACATAAGCTTATGAAGCAGGAAGACCATATCCTCCGGATCGACGGCAAACCCTATTACGGCGCCATCCCCGGCACGCCGCCCCATACCACCATCGAATCCATTACCGTCGTCGTCGACAAAGACACCATAGCTATCCCCCATGAAGCCTATTTCGACCTCTACGAACCGCGATTCAGCTACAACGAGAACGGAGCCACCCGCACCCGCAACGGCGTATTCCTTTCAAATGACAAGCACACGTTCTATATTTACATGTTCAGCAACGACAACGGCGGCCTCGAATATACATGGGTCATCCGCGACAAGCAATACCTGCGCCGTGTAATCGATTGGGGATTCCTGAAAAATTAATGGATTCCCCACAAATTCGTAAATTCATAGGACATCTCCATCATTTTATGCTGCTCAAAGGTGTTCCTGCCCCTGATTTCGAGCTGTTCTCCACGCCCGATCAAAAGCTCCGGCTCAGCCAGATGGCCGGCAAGAAAGTCATTCTTGCTTTTTACCCGGCCGACTGGAGCCCGGTATGCAGTGACCAGATGGCGCTGTACAATCAATCACTGAAGTTTTTTCACCGTTACAACGCAAAGTTGTTGGGCATTTCTGTCGACGGCAAATGGTGCCACGCCGCCTTTTCCGCCGACCGGAAGCTGCATTTCCCTCTGCTGGCGGATTTTGAGCCAAAAGGCGCTGTCGCCAGACTCTACGGAGTTTATGATGATACGGAGGGTGAATGCCAACGTGCCCTGTTCGTACTCGATGAACAGCACACCATCCAGTGGAGTTATCTGTCCCCGGTAGGCATCAATCCCGGCGCCGACGGTATCCTCGACGCCCTGGAAGCAATGACTCAACCTGTAAAATCATAAACTATGTCACATTCCCTTCGACCTCCTTTTGGCGAAAAAGATCACTTCCAGGGCGAGATCAAAGCGCCGCTGGAATTGCTCGAATATGGCGATTACCAATGCCCGTATTGCGGGCGCGCCTATCCCATCATCAAACGTGTCCAGTCAAGGCTGGGAAAGGATTTGCGCTTTGTATTCCGCAATTTCCCCCTGACCGATGCACATCCGCAGGCTTACACGGCGGCGCTCGCTGCGGAAGCCGCCGGACGGCAGGATGCCTTCTGGAAAATGCACGACCTTCTTTACGAAAAACAGGAAAGCATGTCCGGACCGCATTTTTTTAACGGACTCGCAACCAGCCTCGGTCTGGACATCGCTAAATTTGAAGCGGACCTGCACGACGCGGCCATCGCGAAAAAAGTCGATGACGACTTCGAGAGCGGCGTGCGTAGCGGCGTCAACGGAACACCTGGTTTTTTTATCAATGGCCTCCGCTATGACGACGACTGGGATGAAGAGAGCCTGATCGCCAATTTGCAAAAGCACATGGCAAGGAAATGAACGAGTCGACCTATGGTTTCACCGCCGGCCGCGAATACGGCGGATGCGTAACCGTAGGCGTCGGTTCCTTCTCCAGCAGCCGCAGGCATTCCTCCACCGCCCGCTCCAGCTGGACGTCCCTGCCCTTCGACACCGACGCCGCATCGAGCTTCACCTCGATATCCGGTGGCACGCCCTGATTCTCTACGATCCATTTATTTGCTATCGGATCGAACACCGCATTGTCCGGCGCCGTCATCGCACCCCCATCGACAAAAGCATAATGGACCGATGACTTCACCAAGCCGCCCCAGGTTCTCGTTCCAATGATCGGTCCCACCTGCTGATGGCGGAAGGCCCACGGGAAGAAGTCCCCGCCCGAACCCGACTTTTCATTTATCAACAACACTTTCGGCCCGAGTATCCCCGCCGGCAGCCGGAAAGCCTTCCCATCCGGCACCTCATTCGTTATCGCCGCCCGTAGCCGCCGGATCATCAGATCGACCATATAGTCATCCAGCAATCCACCGCCATTGAATCGCTCGTCGATAACCGCCCCCTCCTTATCCTGCTGCGCGAAAAAATACCGATTGAACGACACGAACCCGGGCCCGCCCGTATTCGGCACCCAAACATACCCCAGCTTCCCATGCGACAGTTCCTCCACCTTCCGCCGGTTGTCCTCTACCCACGCCCGCTGCCGCAAATTCCCCTCACCGCCAGCCGGCAACACCTTGATCGTCCACGCCCCGTCGGTGGAAGGTTTATCGCTCACCAGCAGCAACGTCTGCTGCCGTGCACGGCCCATAAGCAGCTCATACGGATCCTGATCTGCTGCCAACGGCTGACCATCGATCGCGAGAATATAATCGCCTTCCGCCACTTTCAGATCGGGCTGAGACAACGGCGCCATCAGTTCCGGATTCCAGCTCTCCGCCGTGTAGATGCGTTTGATCCGCCAGCGCCCGTCCTCCGCCACAAGGTCAGCATCCAGCCCCCCTTCCCGGACCGTATCGACCGCCGGGAAATCGCCGCCGAACACGAAGCTATGGCCCACACTCAGTTCCCCGCCCAGCTGATCCAGCAGATAGTTCAGATCGGCGCGATGCCGCACCCATGCAATCTGTGGTGCATAATAATCCCAGACTTCCTTCCAATCCCGGCCATGATGCGCCGGGTCATAGAAATAATCCCGCTCATACCGGTACCCCTCCGTAAAGATCTGCTTCCACTCCGCCAGCCGGTCCAGGTCCATTCGCAGATTCACCGCGACAACCCCATCACCGGGAGCCGGCGGTCTCGACGTCGCCACTACGCGCCAGGCGCCGCCCGACTGGAACAGCAACTTCTCTCCGTCCGCCGAGATCCGTACATTCCCGGTATGCTGTGCAAATTCATCCGTCTTTTTGGTGTCCAGCGTAAACTTGGTGATCGT
>DATMLR010000381.1:0-14312 GCA_035570015.1 Puia sp. | reverse complement strand
CCATCCGCCAGCAAGGTCCCCGCCCCGATAATTGCCGGAAAAACCAATACTTTACCGTACCGCCGCACCAGTGCGTACAGCGAGAATACCCCGCCTTCCCCCCGGTTATCGGCTTTCAGGGTGATAAAGACATACTTGAAGGTAGTCTGCAGGGTAAGAGTCCAGAAGACGCAGGAAATGGCGCCAAAGACCAACTCCTGGGAGGCCTTACCCCCTTCCGCCATAATAGTCTGGAAGGTATACAGCGGAGAAGTGCCGATATCGCCAAAGATGATTCCTAGTGTAATTAGAAGACCTGCGGATGTGACTTTACTTAAATGACTTCGGTCCATAGATTTTGGGGCGGCAAAGGTACACCCCAAACGCAAAAAAAATCAAATTATTTTAGACCACCCTCCCGATCCTCCGCCCGCGCCCGCAGCATCTCCCCGAAATTCTGTCTCCTCGTCATCGCCATGACCACAGAAGCCAGCCGTTTTGTTCGGGTGCCCTCCGTTTTGGCCTCCCGGACCCAGTTTCCGAAATAATTCTGATGTGATTTGGGAAGCGTCTTGAAGTAAGCCAACGCCTCCGGCTCATCCGCCAGACACTCCATCAGATCTTTCGGCGGTTTGATTACAGCCTTGTCCACTTCCAGTTCGACCCGCAGCGAATCCCCTTTCTGTTTCCGAAGGGTCTTCCGGACGTTAGCCTTCAGCGGCATGATAAAATCTCCCTCCCCCATGGGAAGCAAGGCCACCTTTTCGATGACATATTCATCCAGCCTTCCCTTTACACGAAATGACTTTCTGACGCCTGGCATCAATTTCTCCGCCAGGGCGGCCGGTATCCGGATATAGCTCCACCCGGTCTTTTCCCCCATCTCGCCAAACTGCAATATTTTAGTGGTAAAGCGGACCATCTACGCCCTCGCCTTCGTCGCCGGCTTCTTCTTTCGCTTATGCTGCCTGAGTGCAGCTTCGATCCCCTTTCGCAAATTCTCGAAGGTCGGCTTGCCCGTAAAAAGCTCATCGTTGATAAAAAAAGCCGGCACATCCCGAACCCCCTTGTCCAGCCCTTCCAGGAGATCACTCCGGACTTGCCAGCCATAGGTGGAATTGACCAGGTCTTCGAGGAACTTCTTGTTCACGACCCCACAATCCTTAGCATATTCCCGCAAACTGATCGCCCCAAGCCGCCGCCGATGGGCAAACAGCATCGAATGCATCTCCCAGAACTTTCCTTCTTGCGCCGCACCCAGGGAAGCTTCAGCCGCCTTCATCGCATGCTGGTGAATCCTCGTCAGCGGAAAATGACGAAAATTGAACTTCAACTTTCCCGGGAACTGCTTTAACAGCTTCTCTACCACCTCGTTAACTTTCGCGCAAGCCTCACTTTCGTAATCGCCGTACTCCATCAAGGTGATGGGAGCCTTCGGATCGCCTACAAACACCTCTTTGGTTGGAATGATCTCTACTACTTCTTTTGCTCTCATATCAGATTTATAACATATTATCGTCGACAAAGTTCGGCCGATTCGGAACAAAAACCGCCCCGTTCAACCAAAATATGCTATTTTCTGCTAACATCCGATTTTTCCAGATGGGGGGTCTCATTCCGAAACACTACCACCCCATCGAATACGTCCACCAACACAGGGATTGTCCGGTCAATATCCCCAGCTAATATTCTCTTACTCAATTGATTAATAATCTCTTTCTGGATCAATCGCTTCAATGGCCTCGCCCCGAACTGCGGATCGAAACCATTTTCCGCCAGATAGTCGACCAGGTATTCGCTGAATTCCAGGTTGATCCCGTTCTTCACCACCAGCTTTTGCAGATCCTCCAGCTGGATGCGGATAATCCCCCGGATCTCCCCCTTCAACAAGGGCTGGAACAGAATGATCTCGTCGATCCGGTTCAGGAACTCCGGCCTGATCATCTCCCGCAGCAACCCCGTTACCTCTGCTTTTGTCTTTTCCATTACTTCCTCTCTATTCCGCTCCGTCACGTCCTCAAAATTGGCCTGGATGATCTGGCTCCCCATATTACTGGTCATGATAATGATCGTATTCTTGAAATTGACAACACGTCCCTTATTATCCGTCAGCCGCCCATCGTCCAGCACCTGCAGGAGAATATTGAACACATCCGGATGCGCCTTCTCGATCTCGTCCAACAACACCACACTATATGGTTTGCGCCGCACCGCTTCCGTCAGCTGCCCACCTTCATCATATCCCACGTATCCCGGAGGTGCCCCCACCAGCCTGCTGACAGAATGCTTTTCCTGGTACTCGCTCATATCGATCCGCGTCATCATGCCCTCGTCATCGAACAGGTAGTCGGCCAGCGCCTTCGCCAGCTCCGTTTTGCCCACACCCGTCGTCCCAAGGAAAATGAAAGACCCGATCGGCCGTCTGGGGTCCTGCAGCCCAGCCCGGCTCCGCCGGATCGCATCCGCTACCGCGCCGATCGCTTCATCCTGCCCGACGACCCGCTTGTGCAGCTCGTCTTCGAGGTTCAACAGCTTATCTTTTTCGCTCTGCAGCATCTTGCTGATCGGAATACCCGTCGTCTTGGCCACCGCTTCCGCAATGTCTTCCGCATCCACTTCCTCCTTCATCAGCCGCGAAGTCGCGCTTATCGCATCGAGCTGCGCCGAAAACGTGTCGATGATCTTCTCTTGTTCTTTTATCTTCCCATACCGGATCTCCGCTACCTGGCCATACAGCCCTTCCCGCTCAGCCTTCTCAGCCGCCAGTTTGAGCCGCTCGATCTCCGCCTTGGCATTCTGTACTTTTTCGACCAGACCTTTCTCCTGTTGCCATTTGGCCTTAAGCGTATCCCGTTGGACACTCAGGTTGCCGATCTCCGCACTAAGCTCTCGCAGCTTCTCCTCATCATTTTCGCGTTTGATGGCTTCCCGCTCGATCTCCAGCTGCCGGATCATCCGCTCCAATCTGTCCAGCTCCTCCGGCTGCGAATTCATCTCCAGCCGGAGCTTGGCCGCGCTCTCATCGATCAGGTCGATCGCCTTGTCCGGCAGGAACCGATCCGTGATATACCGGTGCGACAGTTCGACCGCCGCAATGATCGCTTCATCCTTGATCCGCACATGATGATGCATTTCATACCGGTCCTTCAAGCCGCGTAAGATCGAGATCGCATCTTCCTCATTGGGCTCATCGATCATTACTTTCTGGAACCGCCGTTCCAGCGCCTTATCCTTCTCAAAGAATTTCTGGTATTCATTCAATGTCGTCGCCCCGATAGCCCGCAACTCGCCTCTGGCCAGCGCAGGCTTCAGAATATTGGCGGCATCCATGGCCCCTTCTCCCCCGCCGGCGCCCACCAGCGTATGGATCTCGTCGATAAACAGCACGATCTCGCCATCACTGCCCGCCACTTCCTTCACGACGCTCTTTAACCGCTCTTCGAATTCACCTTTGTACTTGGCGCCGGCAATCAGCTGCCCCATATCCAAGGCAAAAATGGTCTTTGAACGGAGGTTCTCCGGAACATCTCTATTGACGATCCGATGTGCCAACCCCTCGGCAATCGCCGTTTTACCAACACCCGGCTCGCCGACGAGGATCGGATTGTTTTTGCTGCGCCTCGAAAGGATATGAAGCGTCCGCCGGATCTCCTCGTTCCGGCCGATGACCGGGTCCAGTTTACCCTGACGAGCCAGCTCATTCAAATTCTTTGCGTATTTATTCAGCGCGTTGAACGTCGTCTCCTGTGTCTGGGAATTGACCGTCGAACCCTTCCGGAGATCCTTGATCGCCGTTACCAGTCCTTTCTGAGTCAACCCCGCATCCTTCAGCAGCTTGGCCGCGTTGTCGCTGCCCTGCAAAATGCCGAGCAGCAGATGCTCCACACTTACGAACTCATCTCCGAATTGCTTCAGGTCCGAACCCGCATGCAGGATCGCGTTGTTCAAGTCCCGGTTGATCGATTGCGCAGGGTCCCCGCTGCTTACCTTCGGCAACTTCTGCAGGCTCTCATCCAGTTTGGATTCGACAAAAGCTACATTGACATTGTTCTTTTTCAGCAGGAACTCCACCAGGGAATCTTCCTCCGTCAGCAACGCCTTCAACAAATGATCCGTATCTATCGTCGGATTGGATCCGTCAAATGCCAGTTGCTGCGCCTTGGCGATCGCCTCCTGCGCTTTTATCGTAAAATTGTTTAGGTTCATATATCTATGGTTTTCCTTTTCGAATTATATTGCAGGCCTTCCGCCGCAAATTCCAAACCAGTACCTCAATCCAGCTATTATGTCATATCCTCGTTGTTTTACCTGTCTGGGTTTCAGCCTGTTCCCAACCCTTCTGCTATTCTGTCTGTCCGCTTCGGCCCAGCGGAAACCGGAGGTGCCGGTAGACCACCGTTTTGATGCCCTGGATCAGCTGTTCAAACAGGACCAGAAGGATCTGGGTCAGTTCGCCGCCCTGGTCTGGAAAGACGGCAAGATCGTCTACCAAAAACAGGCTTCCGATGATTTCACACCCAAGACGCAGGCCCCTATCGTCCGTGTCGCAGACTGGATGGTCGCCGCCCTGGTCATGACCTTTGTAGATGAGGGTAAGATTTCGCTTGACGATAAAGTTACTACCTATATCCCGATGTTCGGAAAATACATGAAAGGGTATATTACGATCCGGAACTGCCTCACGAATACTACGGGCATTAAGGTCAGCGAAGACATCAAAAAAGCCCTTGAGAAGAAGAAGGACGACGAAGAAGGGAATGACGAGACCCTCGAAGACGAGGTGAACTCCTACGCCTCCCACCGGGCTATCGGCACCAATCCGGGCACCGAGATCTTCTACAGCAACCTAGGTCCCAATATCGCCGCCCGCTGCCTGGAGGTGGTGAGTAAGAAGCCGTTTGAACGGCTGATCAATGAACGCATCATCCGACCGCTCAAAATGAGAGGCACGTCCTTCGACAGCCAGACCGGCGGCGCCCCCAATCCCTCCGGAGCCGTCGGCGCCGCCAACGACTATATTAGTTTCATGGTCATGCTGATGAACAAGGGGATCACCCCCGACGGCAAGCGGATCCTCAGTGAAAAGGCGGTCCAGGAGCTCGAGAGCCCGCAATTCGCCAGTCTGCCCGTTAAATTTATTCCGAAAGAATTGCAAGGCGCCCAGTTCGGCCTGGGGTGCTATATCACGGGCACCGGTAATTCCACCGTGCTGCTCTCCCCCAATATGTTGGGAACGACGGCCTGGATCGACCAATGCCGCAACTATGCCGCCATCCTGATCGTCGCCAAACCCGACGAGCCGAAGAAGGTGGTCTGGACCAGCATGATGAACCTGATCAATGCGGCGCTCGGCGGAAATTGCAATTAGCGCGGCCGCGCGCTTCGCGCGCGGCCGCTGCACTCAATTCTCCTTCTTAACCAGCACGATCCGATTATGGTCAGCCTTGTATAACCGCTCATAGAACTTCACCAGGTCCGGATAATCCGCGGGTGGGAAACGTCCGATCGACTCTTCATACCGGCGATAATACACGATCTTATCAGCAGACACCTTCACCGACGTAGCGTATTTGCCGAACTTATTATTGATCGTTACATCCTGCGGCACGGCCTCCGGCACATAGCCCGCCGGTATCTTTACCGTCACACTGTCGATATTCGTAAAAGCCTCGTCATCGACAAAATCATAACGCCGCACCGAATCCGTCGACAGTCGGTACGAGCTCCGGTCGAACAGATCAGGGTTCACGAATAATCGCTTGCCGGAGACCGACGCATAGTTGGGGCTTAACACATGCAAGTATTCCTGAACAACCGGTATCTTCCCTTTTTGCTCATCATATTGACTTTTCTCGACGGTATAGGTCGGCAAACTTAGGGCATCATTTAGATATTTCTGGCGCTCCTCTCCGGACATTTCATTCAACATGGTGCTGGGCCATTCTGCTCTTATCCCCGAATACCTGGTGTTGACATTGGCATCCAACGTTCCGTCATCCGTGATCGCGGCTTCGACAACCCGGCAGCGGGTATTATCGGCTGCTGAATAGGATGGTGTACGAACAATATGGCCGCCATCATCATCGATAAGGATCGCCTTCCGGTTTCCCGTAAAGCTTCCCATAAATCCTGCTGATTTCGTCTGGCTGGTACACTCCAGCCAAATACTATCTTGACCCATCGGCACACAAGTTATGATATGATTCCCTTGCAGAGAGGGAAAGTCATCCACCAGTTCCGGCTCATCCGGGCCGCCATAGATTACTACGTAATTGGCTTTGATCCCTGCTTCTTTCAGCAAAGCCACCATGAAATTGGATAATGCCTTGCAGTCCCCGTATCGTTTCGTGGCCACATAGGTTGCAGGAAATGGCTGCCAGCCGCCAATCCCCAATGAGACATTGATATATCTGGTGTTCTTTTGCAAATAATCGTAAAGCACATAAACCTTTTGTCTACTGTCCGGCAGATGATCCGTCAACTCGTGAACCTTCTGTTTTAAGTCATCCGGCAACACGTCCCTTCCCGCGCGAAGTTCATTGATAAATTTGCCGTAGTTCTCCCAGGTGGACATGTTCCCCTTATATCCTGCAACTTCGAAGTCGGAAGGCGCAAAAAGTACATGCGGCGCAATCTCCGGCCAACTTGGCCCTCCGAACTCTCGCGTTTTGGCCGGAAGATTGCTAATCTCCCACGTATAAATTTTCTTATCCCCGGAACCAGTAATTTCGGGCTTGAAGTTACAATTGACTGGCTTAAATCTCACTTGATACCCAGCTGGCGCAATAATGACATATTTGCTGTGTTGCACAGAAATACCGGGCTCCGTTAGCGGCTGCCATCGGTAAAAACCGAGCAGCCCATTTTCTTCATCTTCTTCTTCAAAATCTACGGTATACGGATAGTTACGACAGTAAAAACTATACGCCTTATATCGTTCGTCACTCACGAGTTCACCTTCGCTCACCCAGCTGCGATCGTCCATATCCTTCTTCTTAAACCGTTTTAATTCCTTTCCCGAAGCATCATACAAGGTCCCATTAATCGAGTTGAGGGATGTGAACCTACCGTAACCCGCAGCATATCCGCCATGTTCATCGGCATTCTCGCTCAGAATCGTATAGGCAATGTGCTTTTTTATCAGCGCCTTTTCCGGTGACTTGATCTCAAGAACCATTTCATCCTCCCGAACAACCGCCATCGCGTTCTTATTCAGCGAATCGGGAATAAGCGCGACATTGTACGACTGCGCCGCCGCCGAAACCGACAACCCCAACATCAACCCCCAACCGGCAAATATTCTTTTCATAGTCTATTTTTTCTTTTTGAAAACAATCTGCTCACTCTCCTTCTCTACGATGGTCGAAAAAAAGTTTCGTAAATCCTCATACTCCTGCGGCTGAAAATTCGCCTTTGCCAGCCGAACCCGTGTTCGGAAATGGATCTGCTCACCATCCTGCGACAGGATATATTCGAAATACCCGCCATTATTATTCAACAATACCCTTTCTGATTTCGGAAGTTCCTCCACGGCATAACCGCTGGGAATATCCATCGTAAGGATATAGTTTACATCCTCTCCATACGGCATCTCGACAGGATAGATCCGCAGTGCGTCTTTGATTGGGTTTTCTGCCATCCTGTCTGCCAGAATAGGAGTGAAATAATAGATGGCCGCCGTGCTGTCGGTGGCCAGATGACAGGAATAGTTGACGACCAATGGCTCATCCGGCAGCCGTAGCGAATCGATTTCCAGGTCGGTGACTGTCGCCTCCGGTGTCAGCCCGTTCCGTAATTGATCCTGAAACTTTTTGTCCCCCCCTTGTGTTTTCACTTTTTTCCGGATCTCCGTCGCCTCCGCGATTCCAGGAAAGATTTGGACCGAACCTTCCAACCCACCCTTGTCCCCATTTGAAAGAAAGACGACCACCTTCTTTAGCTCCGTCAGGGAATCTGCGGTCAGGTTAGCTTCGGTGTATATTGCCGCTGAATCGATCACCACATCATAGTCGTTGTAGCATTCAAGGGGCAGCTGGCCATACTGCAGGTCAGGATCGCTCACATCGAGATAGTAGAACTTCGGTCCACACCTCAACTTGCAAATAACATAATTCAGCACCGCAGGCTGCGGAAGCTTCGGGTTGAGAAACCCGTTGGACCGGGTGCTCAGAAGGACCGGAACGGCATATAGTTTTTCGTGATCCAGCATAGCCGTCAATAACAAATTCAACTCAGCCTCGCTTCCGCTCCTTGCCTTATAGACGGTCTTAAGCGTGTTCGCCATGATATATCCGGGTCGCTTATTGCACGAAAAGTGATCCCGCACATACGCGTAGATTTTTCTTGCCTTGCCCAGGTCATCTCCCACTCCCGCCGTAATCTCTTGCATATCCTTATCCAGCCAGGAATTGCCCGCGGTCAGATCTGCACCAAAACGATCCGACTGCATCAACTGCCACTCGAGCAGTCTCCAACCTAACGGCCCTACACCCGGCCTTATCTCGACCCGCGCCAGCCAATTCCTAATCGTGGTTGTATGCGGCTGTTCCTTAAGCGCAGGAACATTCCTGACCACCAAATGGAATGTCTTGATCGCTCCATAGACCGAGCCAAACTCACTTCTCTTCTTCGTTTCTATAGTATCGATATAGAACGGCAAATAGGAATGCGGCACGATGGAGTAGATGAATCCCGACGGAATACTTACTACATATTCGCTCCAAAGACAGGGATAAATTCCCTGGAAATACCAGGTTTCATTGTTGAAACCATACTGCGATTTTTCCTTATACGTGTACTCTATGATCGACCCCACCTTGACCGCCGGAAAAGCGAAACGTTCGGTCATAATGTTCTCCGAGAGCTTCTCCGTATAGATACCCTTCTTGTCCAATTCCGTTTTCACCACTTTCCCGTCTTCCAGGTTATACGTTGCGGCCTTAAGTTCCGTTATCTCCTCACTCAGCCCTTTGAACATGAACAGTGGGATAGTAACGGTAGAAGCTTCAAATCCACGCCTCTTTAGGATCAGGAGTCGCTTCGTGTGTTGCAAATATCCATCCCATGCATTCGATGTTGCATACGGCCGCTCAAAGCTTTTGATCCCGACATCCGATATCACGACTACGTCCGCCGCAGTGTCACCGCCAAGGGTCGTAACGGCAAAATCCGCCGCCGAGACCCTGCCGAATACAACCGGCGACTTCTCCTGCGCCAAGCCGGGAAGACCCGACAGCACGAGGATCACGATAAGCAAGCCCCGCATAGTCTTATTTTTTCTTCTTAAAGACAATTTGCTCCCCCTGCTTTTTAACGATAAAACCAAAAAAATCCCGCAGCGACGCATAATCCTCCGGCGTATAGGTTGCCTTCTTTAGCTTGATCCGCATCCGGAACTGGATCTGTTCAGCGCCCTTGACCATCAGGTATTCGAAGAATCCTTCATCAGTGTTGTAAAGGACTTTTGCCGATTTCGGCAGTTCATCCACGACATACCCCGCGGGGATATCCATCATCATAGAATACGTTTCATCCATGGCATGCGGCATTTCTACCGGATAGGTCCGTATTGCCGCTTTGAATGGATTTTCCTTCAGCTCTCCTGTCAGCATGGGGCCGAAATAATACAGATCGGAGGTCGAATCCGCTGTCAGTTGCACATCATAAGCGACATTCAACGGCTGGTCCGGCTGGAGAACACTGTCCATCTCCAGGTTGGCGACAGTCGCTTCGCCGGCAAAAGCCGTCTGAATTTTTTTGAGATACCCCTGCTGGCCATGCTCCTTTACATCCTGTCGCAATTCTTCCGACTCCTGGCTACCCGGTTTGATTTGCACTCTCGCGATTTGGCCACCCTTTTCATCATTGTTAATGATTACCAGTGTCACATTTCCATCTATCAGGCTATCCGCACTTAACGAGATTAGATAAGTGTTCTCTTTGTCCACAACCCGCCCCGCGCCATTATAGCACCGTTGGGGTAGTCGGCCAAAGCCAATCCACGGCTCGCTCGCATCCAGACAATATGCCGTCGAATCGATCGTGAGCCGGTCGATCACATAGTTGAACCGGTTGAGCACCGGATTGAGTGTACCTAGCATTCCATTATCCCGTGTGCTTAGAATAACTGGCTTTGCCTCCAGCCCTGCGTGGATGAGCATCGCCGTCAGCAGAAGGTTAAGATCGGCCTCATTCCCGCTCCTGGTCTTGTACACGGTTTTCAACGGATTACTGAGCCACAATGCCCTGTGACCGGTGCAGGTGAAATTGTCCCGGACATAGGCGAAGATCTTCCGGGCCTTTTCGAGATTGTTCGCCGCACCCCTGGTAATCGTCTTGAGGTCATCATCCATCCAGGAGTTTCCTCTGTTCAAATCAGCTCCGAAGTCCTCGTCCTTCATCAGCGCATCGCATTTCCCCAGCCAGTTTCCCATCCTGTCCTGAAATGGCTGGCCGGGGAGTTGAATCCCTGTGCGATAAAAGTCGATCTTCGAAGTATAATTGTCGATGGTCGTCGTGAACGGCTCCTCCTTCAGCGCCGGCACATTTGCCATCACCCAGCGGTGCGTAGCCACCATATCATCTATGGTGCCATGCTCGTCCGCTTCGGCTCCGCCGGGAAACACCACATGGTAGGATGCCGGATGACTTTCATTCGTATTAATCTTGAACGAAAGATTCCCTTGCCCGATTAAGTTATATTTGAAGAAATTGGGGATGTCGACCTGATATTCGCTCCACAGGCAGGGATATTCGCCCTGAAATTCCCAGGGCTGAAGGTTCGCCAGGAACGGGGAGGTCATCGTATAAGAATATTCCAGGATGGCGCCTTCCTTTAAAGCGGGAAACGTAAACTTCTCGAGGACCAAATTCTTGCTCAGCTTATCTGTAAAGACGGACTTACTGTCCAGTTTTGTCTCGACAACCTTCCCACCTTCCAGGGTGTACGTGCTCGCCCTCAGGCCGTTGATCTTTTCAATCACGCTGCCGTCCACGTATAAGGGAATCACGACCGTAGCCGCATCGAACCCCGTCCGTTTCAGGATGCGGATCCGTTTGGACCGGTGGAATACGAGGTCGAACCATCCTGCTGAATTCCCGTCAAAAGAGGACGTGCCGTAATCCGCCACGACAACGACCGCTGCCGAAGTATCCAGCTCTGCGCCTGTGACCTTGAAATCATCCGGCGTCACCTTGCCGAATTTGATGGGTAATTTGTCCTGCGCCCGGATACAGAGCGGAGTGGTCATGGCCAGCAAGACCACGACAGGCAATAAACGGTTTTGAATAGTCATATGCCAGTTGGTTTAGAAGTATAATCGGGTCATCTATTTCTTTTTCAGCACGATCGACTCTTCCTCCTTTTTTACTACCATCGAATAGAAGTCACGCAGGCTCGCATAATCCTCCGGAGCGAAAGTCGCCTTGTTCAGCTTCAGCCGGCACCGGAGCTGGATCATTTCTGCCTGCGCAACAATCAGGTACTCAAAGGTTCCGTCACTCCCGTTCAATGTCGCCTTCGCGGATTTGGGCAACTCCTCTACCGTGTACCCATCCGGGATCTGCATGGTAAATACGTAGAGATGGTCGGCGGCATATTCCATCTCGACGGGATACTTCCGTTCCGCCGCCACGAATGGATTCTTGAGTAAACCCGCCCCGATGAAGGGGTTTAAATAGATTTTCGCATTATCATCACCCGAACGGAGCTTAAAAGAATAATGCACTTTTACCGGCTCGCCCGGCTGATCCAGCGAATCGATTCCGCCGTCACTGATCGTAATATCCTCGCCGTACTGTGTCTGTATATTTTTAAAAAACGCCTTTTCTCCCTGATCGTTGACGTGTTCCCGCAATTGATAGGATTCCTGCGGCCCCAAGGTAGATTCCCAGGTCCCCTCCCCTCCTTTGTCGGTTGTGCTGATGTAGACCACCGTCACCTTTTTCTCCTGAAGCGAATCGGCTTCGAAATATACCGAACCGGAGTCCGTCCTGCTGATGATCCGGGCATGTCCATTGTAGCAATCCTCATCCAGCTGGCCAAATCCCAGTTTTGGGTGGGCCGCATCCAGATAGATGACCTTTCCGTTAATCACGGTCCGGACGATCACATAATCGAGCCGTTCCAGTACGGGGTAAGTGGCCAGATTGAATCCGTGCTCCCGCGTGGTTAACACAACCGGATCCGCCTTCAATCCAATCTTTCGCAACATGGCCACCAGCAGCAGATTGATGTCCCCGACCGTACCGCTGTGCTTACGAACGACGTCTCCAAGATGGCTGGTGACAAGGATATCCGAATGGTTATCACAAGTGAAGTTGCCGGTCAGATAATAATAGATCTCCCGCGCTTGAGCATCCCAATCACCGCCGGGTGTAATCGCCTTTTTCACGCAGGTCTGCACCGATTCGTCATCGTCATCCAGCGTGGCACCAAAACGACTCCATCCCATCAATTGTTCGGTTGCCTGTTTCCAGGTGTTATAGTAGTCTTTATAATCTTCGCCATTATAAGTTTTGGCAAGCTGAAAATCGATTTTGCTTACGTAGTTCTCGGGGCAGAAGATAAACCCTTCCGAGTGGAAGGCCGGAATATCCGTCATGACCCAATGATGTTTCGTAACCGTCGCATCGACTCGATCCCGTCCGCCGGAGCTATTCCCTATCACATAAGTTCCTCCGACCACCTCCCCCTTGTCCACGACATAACGTTGAATACCCTGTTTGACTACAGTATAGAACAGCGCTTGGGGAATCTCTACCATCAATTCGCTCCATAGACAAGGAAACCGCTCGGACTGGAACTGCCAGGTCGGTAGAAAAACGACCCGCGGAGAAATGACAGTATACGTATAGTCAATTATCGAGCCCTCCTTGAGACCCGGAAGGGTAAACCGCATTTGGGTCCAGTCCCCGCGTTGCCGCTCTTCAAACACATCCTTTTTCTCCAGTTTAACCTCGGTTACCTGGCCATTCTCCAGATTATAGGTTGACCCCGAAACCTTATCCAGTTTCTCCGGGTCGTCGGAAGAACGATCGAGTTCGACATAGACGGTTGCCAGCTCGCCGAATGCCTTTTTGTTGAGTATCTTTACCCGCCGATGATGCTGAAAAACATAGGAGAACCACCCATGCTCGTTTCCAACATACCGGATCTGACCGATATCCGCCAGGATGATGGCGCCGCTGCTGTCCGTTACCGGGGAAGAGATCGGGGCGAAATCCGCCGCACTTACGGGAGAAAGCTCTCTTACGTGCTTGTCTTGTGCCAAACAGCGCGCTCCCCAAACGAAGGGAAGGAAGAACATGGTCATGGTTAAGCGGACCAGCGGTCTCAGGGTCATAGTAGGTTAGTGTAAGGTGTTAAACGACACTAATATATAAAAATTAACTATAAGTCGTATGCCCGCAGCGGGCAAAAATTAAGTCTTGTTAAGCAGCCAACATAGCATTCTGATCAGAAAATGGACGCGCGAGCTGGGGTTCGACTATTGCGGCATTGCCAAAGCCGTGCGGTTGGACGATGACGCCCGGCGGCTCGAGAGCTGGCTTAACCAGGGCCGGCACGGGACCATGAAGTATATGGAAAATCACTTCGACCTCCGGATCGACCCCACCAGGCTCGTACCGGGTGCCCGATCGATCATCACCCTGCTGATGAACTATTTTCCGGCCCGGGAGCAGCCGGCCGGCACGCCCAGGGTCGCCCGCTACGCTTACGGCGACGACTACCACGACGTCATCCGCAGCAAACTCAATGCCCTGCTGGCCGCGATCCGCCAGGAAATCGGCGAAGTGGCAGGAAGGGGATTCGTCGACAGCGCCCCGGTCCTGGAGCGCAGTTGGGCTGTCCGCAGCGGGCTTGGCTGGGTCGGCAAGAATGGTAACCTCCTGCACCGCCAGGCCGGTTCATTCTTTTTTATTGCAACCCTGATTGTCGACCTCCCGCTCGATTACGATGACCTCTTCGCCGGCGACTATTGCGGTACCTGCCGGCGCTGTATCGACGCCTGCCCCACCGGTGCCATTCTCGACAACAAAATTGTCGACGGCGGTAAATGCATCTCCTATTTTACCATCGAGTTGAAAGACCAGCTCATACCCGATCAGATGAAGGATAAATTTGAGAACTGGGTTTTTGGTTGCGATACCTGTCAGGATGTTTGCCCCTGGAACCGTTTTTCCAAAGCAACGACGGAAGCCGCATTCACCCCCCTGCCCGCGATCCTCAACTTTAGTACTGCCGACTGGGAAGAATTGACAGAAGAACGTTTTAAAGAGATTCTCCGAAAGAGTGCGATCCGCCGGACCCGATTCGCCGGTCTGCGCCGAAA